>CANFVX010000121.1 GCA_947450495.1 Gammaproteobacteria bacterium | reverse complement strand
GTCTTCGGCGCAGGGCCGAACGGGCGCGGGCTAGTTCCCGTGAAGCTTGGTCGGGGCTGCATGCGTCAATCATGCAGAAAACGCGTTTTTTCCCGGCTACCGTCGTCGCCGAAGAGCTGGCACACAATCCAACCGGCAGGCAGGATTGGGAAACTGCCAAACGGCCAGCGAAAGCGAGCGAACGTCGATGGGAATATTAAGCAATGTCGCGACTCGGCTTTACCACCATCTGGTAGGTGCGCATTTCGCTAACGATTTGCAGATAGCGCTGCAGCTCGAGGCCCGCAAGGAAGCGGTGGCGTATATCAAGGCGCACATGCAGACGGCGGTGATCTGTCAGGACAAGCCAGCCTTGCACCGACTGGCGTTCGATCACGTGTCGCTCGAGGGATTGGTGCTCGAGTTCGGCGTCAAAAGCGGCACGACCATCAAGGGCATCGCCGCCATGACGAGCAAGCCCGTGCATGGATTCGACTCCTTCGAGGGCTTGCCGGAAGATTGGGCCGGCACCGAGATGCGCAAGGGGCGGTTTTCAACGCGCGGGGTGTTGCCCAAGGTGCCGGCCAATGTGACGCTCCACCCGGGGTGGTTCGACGCCACCTTGCCGGACTTTGTGCGTCAGCAGCGTGGCCCGGTCGCGTTCGTCCATGTCGATTCCGATTTGTATTCCTCGGCAACCACCATTTTGACGGCGCTGGCTCACTGGCTGGTTCCCGGGACCGTCATCGTGTTCGATGAATATTTCAACTTCCCGGCTTGGGAGCTACACGAATACAAGGCGTTTCGCGAGTTTGTGACGGCACATCAGGTGGCTTATGACTATCTGGGTTTCACGCGCCGAGAAGGCGCGGTCGCGGTAAAAATTCGCGCTAAGGGCCAGGCCTGAGAAGAAGCGACCGACGCTTCGCGTGAGGCCCCGTCACGCAGCACTTGTCCGGCGGGAACCCTAAGCGGAAACCGGGCTCCCCCTGAGGGCCGGTGCCAAACTTCAAGGGTCGCCACAGCACCGCCCCGCGCGGCGGGGGATGCCAGACGCCTCACACTCGAGTAGAGTTCGTCATCATTTCCACGGTTATCGAAATATGGAAGAGAAGGCGGTCATCAAGGCGCTGGCGGCGCTGGCACAAGCCAGTCGCCTGCGCGTGTTCCGGGCCTTGGTTGTCGCCGGGCGGCCCGGTCTGACGCCCGGCGCCCTGGGCAATACCCTCGGCCTGCCGCCGGCAACTTTGTCCTTTCATCTCAAGGAGCTCGCCCATGCGGGGCTGGTTAGCCTTGAACGCAGCGGTCGCCATCTGATTTACCGCGCGGAATACGCCCACATGAACGGGCTTCTGGCCTATCTCACCGCCAACTGCTGCGAGGGCGAGCCCTGTGCGGTGGTGGCATCAACATCCTGCCCCTGCTGAAGGAGTCTGTATGAAACGCTTTCACGTCCATCTGCATGTCGCAGATCTGAATCGCAGCGTCGCCTTCTATGCGCAGCTTTTCGGGCTGCCCCCGACCCGCCTGGAAGCCGACTACGCGAAGTGGATGCTGGACGACCCGCGCGTGAATTTCGCCATTTCGACGCGCGGCGAGGCGGCCGGGGTGAATCACTTTGGGTTCCAGACCGAAACCGGCGAGGAACTCGCCGAGCTTAAGGCTCAGTCCGCGCGGGCTGAGCTGGCGCTGGTCAACGAGGGTGAGGCGGCGTGCTGTTACGCCCGCAGCGAAAAGCACTGGATCATGGACCCGTCGGGTTTGCCCTGGGAGTTCTTCCACACGCTGGGCGATATCCCGGTGTTCGGTGAGTCGCCGCCCGTCGCCACCAGCGGGTGCTGCGCGCCGGCGGCCACCGCGCCGGTGAGCCCGCCCAAGTCATCCTGCTGCTAGGGGCGCCGCATGACGACCAACGTCCTCATTCTGTGTACGCATAACTCGGCCCGCAGCGTGCTGGCCGAGGGCATGCTCAATCATTGGGCAGGCCGACTGGGGAAAGACGTGCGCGCCTACAGTGCCGGCAGCGCGCCGGGCGGGATGGTGAATCCTCACGCGCTGGCGGTGTTGAGTCGGAGCGGCATCGATACGCGCAACTTCCGCAGCAAGAGTTGGGATGAGTTCACCGGCAGCGCCGCGCCTGCGCTGTCCATCGTCATCACCGTGTGCGACAGCGCGGCGGCGGAAGTCTGTCCCGTTTTCACGGGCACCGCCGAGTCGCCGCCCGTGAAAGTGCATTGGTCCTATCCGGACCCCTCGCGCGTGGAAGGTGACGACAGCGCCAAACGCCGCGCCTTTGAGCTCACCCGGCAGGCGCTGGGTTATCGCTGTTTGCAACTGTTGTCCTTGCCGCTGGCAGAGATGGACCGCGCCGACCTGCATCAGGCCCTGACCGATATCGCTAATCGCTAAGAGAGACCTTCGCCATGACCAACGCAAACACCCAAGTCCCCGCGCCGATGAGCATTTTTGAGCGCTACCTCACGGTGTGGGTTTTCTTATGCATTCTGGCCGGCATTGCCTTGGGTCAGTGGCTACCCGGCCCGGTGCAGGCGATTGGCGGCATGGAGGTCGCCAAGGTCAATTTGCCGGTCGGGCTGCTGATTTGGGTGATGATTATCCCCATGCTGCTGAAGGTGGACTTCGGCGCGCTCGATCAGGTGAAAGCGCACTGGCGCGGGATTGCGGTCACGCTGTTTGTGAACTGGGCGGTCAAACCGTTTTCGATGGCGCTGCTCGGCTATGTGTTTATACGGCAGGTCTTTGCGCCCTGGCTGCCCGCCGACCAAATCGACAGCTACATCGCCGGCCTCATCCTGCTCGCTGCCGCGCCGTGTACGGCGATGGTGTTTGTGTGGAGTCGCCTCACCGGCGGGCATCCGCTGTTTACGCTGTCGCAGGTGGCGCTCAACGACACCATCATGGTGTTCGCTTTTGCGCCCATTGTGGCGCTGCTCCTCGGATTGTCTTCCATCACCGTGCCGTGGGCGACGCTGCTGACCTCGGTGGTGCTCTACATTGTGATTCCGGTGGCGCTGGCGCAAGTGTGGCGGGCGCGCCTGCTCAAGGCGGGGCCGGCTGTGTTTGACGCCACCCTCGCAAAGATTGGGCCTTGGTCCATCACGGCGCTGCTCGCGACGTTGGTGCTGCTGTTCGGGTTTCAGGGCGAAGCCATTCTTCAGCAACCGCTGGTGATTGCCATGCTGGCGGTGCCCATCCTGATTCAGGTGTTTTTTAACTCAGCACTCGCCTACTGGTTGAACCGGCAACTGGGCGAGTCGCACAACGTGGCCTGCCCGTCGGCGCTGATTGGGGCCAGCAATTTTTTTGAACTCGCGGTGGCGGCGGCAATCAGCCTGTTTGGCTTCAAGTCCGGTGCAGCGCTGGCCACAGTGGTGGGCGTGCTGATCGAGGTGCCGGTGATGCTATTGGTGGTGCGTATCGTCAACCAGACCAAGGGCTGGTACGAACGGGCTTGAACCCGCCAAAGATGGGTTGCTGGCGGACATGCGGCAGGTGCATATTTCCAACCGAGGAACGAACTTTCCGCCCAGTCCCTGCGAGGTGACTTGTGTCCTACGCTCACACCATCAACGGATCGGGCTATCGCTTTGCTGATCTCAAAACCTTGCTGGCGAAAGCCTCGCCAGCCCGCTCGGGCGATTACCTTGCCGGGATAGGGGCCGCCAGCGCGGTGGAGCGCATGGCCGCCCGCCTGTGTCTGGCCGAGGTCACGCTGGCCGAGATCGTGAACAATCCGCTGATCCCTTATGAAAGCGACGAAGTCACGCGGCTCATTTGCGACCGGCACGCGGTGAGCGCGTTCGCTGAAATTGCGCACTTAACGGTGGGCGACTTCCGCAACTGGCTGTTGCTGGAATCGACCGACGAGGCGACCTTGGCGCGAATCGCGCCGGCCGTTACACCAGAAATTGCCGCTGCCGTCTCCAAACTGATGCGCAATCAGGATTTGATTCTGGTCGCGCGCAAGTGCCGGGTGATTACCCGCTTCCGCAATACCATCGGTTTACCCGGGCGTCTCGCGGTCCGCCTGCAGCCGAATCATCCGACGGATGATGTGAAAGGGGTGGCGGCGTCCATCCTAGATGGCCTGCTCTATGGTTCGGGTGACGCGGTGATTGGCATCAATCCCGCCAGCGACAGCCTGCCGGTGTTGAACGGCCTGTGGCGGATGGTGGATGAGGTCATTCAGCGCTTTGAAGTGCCGACCCAGAGCTGTGTCCTGACGCACGTCACCAGCCAGATCAAAGCGATGGAAGCCGGCGCGCCGATTGATCTGGTGTTTCAATCCGTGGCCGGCACCGAGGCCGCCAATCAGAGTTTTGGCATCACCCTCGCGATGTTGAAAGAAGCCCACGAGGCGGCCTTAAGTCTCAAGCGCGGCACGGTGGGCGACAACGTGATGTATTTCGAGACCGGCCAGGGCAGCGCGCTGTCGGCCAACGCCCATCACGGCGTGGATCAGCAAACCTGCGAGGCCCGCGCGTATGCCGTGGCCCGCGAGTTCCGGCCCTTGCTGGTCAATACGGTGGTCGGGTTTATCGGCCCGGAATATCTCTACGACGGCAAACAGATTATTCGCGCGGGTTTGGAAGACCACTTCTGCGGCAAGCTGATGGGCGTGCCGCTGGGCTGCGACGTGTGCTACACCAATCACGCCGAAGCCGATCAGGACGATATGGACAATCTCCTCACCGTGCTCGCGGCGGCCGGGGTCACCTACATCATGGGGATTCCGGGCGCCGACGACATCATGCTGAACTATCAGAGCACCTCGTTTCACGATGCGCTCTATCTGCGCGAAGCCTTCGGGCTCAAACACGCGCCGGAGTTTGAAGCCTGGCTCGAACGCATGAAATTGCTGAACGCCGCCGGGCGCCTGCAGTCGCTCGGGCCGCGTCACCCCTTACTCACCGCCCTCACCGATATGACTCACGCCGCATGAGCGAGCAGAAACCGGTCGTCATTGAAGCCAATCCCTGGACCGAGCTCCGCCAGTTCACCGACGCGCGTATTGCACTGGGTCGTGTGGGCTCCAGCCTGCCCACCGACGAAGTGCTGAAGTTTGGTCTGGCGCATGCGATGGCGCGCGATGCCGTGCATGCCGCGCTGGAGCCGACCAGCCTCGATGCCAGCCTTGCGTCGCTCGGGCTAAAGCCGGTGTGGATAAGAAGTCGTGCGCCGGACCGGGCGAGCTATCTGCTACGGCCTGATTTGGGGCGGACCCTCGCCGACGACTGCGAGCCTGATCTGCGTGCCTGCAAGGGCCCCTTCGATGTCGTGCTCGTGCTGGCCGACGGCCTCTCCGCCATCGCCGCGCAGGCCCACGGCGCTCCCTTGCTGCAGGCCTTGATGGCGCACTTGCATCCCGCATGGCGGGTGGCGCCGCTGATTGTGGCGACCCAGGCCAGAGTCGCGCTGGGCGACGACATTGGCGAGGCACTGGCGGCGCGTCTGGTGGTGATGCTCATCGGTGAGCGCCCGGGTCTGAGTTCGCCCGATAGTCTGGGCGCTTACCTCACCTTCAACCCGCGCCGCGGTCGCTCTGACGCCGAACGCAACTGCATCTCCAATATTCGTCCCGCTGGCCTCTCCTATGCAGAGGCTGCTCGCAAGATAGGCTGGTTGATGGGTGAGGCGCTGATGCGCCAAATCACCGGCGTTGAGTTGAAAGACGACAGTGATATGCCGGCGCTGGCGCGCCCCGTCGCGCCCGAACGGCTCTCACCATCGGCCGGCGGTGATTAACAAGAAGCGGCCTTGCCCGCGTCGCTGGTCGGATTGCCCGGGGGCGAGGTGCATGCACGGGACGCTGACCGGCACTTGGCCGCCCGCCAACCCGCTTGATTCAACACCCTCTTATTTTTCCCGAATACCGGTGGCCTCGAGTGACTGAACCAGCATCCAGATCCCAATCCGACGCCCGATTTGAAACCTTCATTGCGCGGGTTGCCAAAGACCTGTCACAACCGTTGGTGCCGGTGACGCCCGAGACCACCAATACGCTCGTGTACCAATACCTCGTGAAACGCCCCAGCCTCGAAACACTGGCCGTGGTGCGCGACGGCGTGCCGATCGGGCTCATCAATCGCCACAGTTTTATGGAAGGCTATGGGTGCGCCTTCGGCCGTGAACTGTTTGGTCGCGAGGGCTGCACGACTTTCATGTTCGAGCCCCCGCTCATCGTGGATGAAAACCTGCCGGTAGAGGCCTTGGTCAAGGCGGCGCTGGATGACGGTGGCGGGGCATTGAAAGACGGCTTCATCGTTACCCGTCAGGGTGAATATCTGGGCATGGGCTCTGGCGTCGCACTCGTGCATGCCCTGTCGGAGATCGACGCGCTTAAAACCCCCACGCTGGCGTCGAGCCTCAATGACGCAAAGGCGCTTGCGCAGTCCCATCTCGCCCTGGCCGAGCGAGCGCTTGCCGCGAGTTGTCCAGACTACGGACTGCGCTGGCCTTCCGGTGGCGATGGCGCCGGGTTTTACTTCCGCCGCACCAGCAGCGGGCTGCTGGGTTGCCTGTTCGATGGCGCGGGGCAGGGCGTGAGCGGCGCCTTCATGGCACTGCTTGTGCGGGCTTTCCTCGACAATTATTTCGATGCACCAGCCCTCAAGGAAGGCATGGACCCGGGCGTAGCGGTCACCCAACTGCACCAGTATCTGCGGCGGGTGATGCAACAGCGCGACGACGCTGCGCATGAGGCTGCCAGTGCCGGGCTTGAGGCGCTCATGTTCACCTACGACGAGGGTTCCAGCACCCTTCACTATGCCGGCTCCACGCTGGCGCTGATGCTTGTGAACTCAGAGGGTGAACTGCTGTCTGCCCCCGCAGGCACGGCGGGCATCGGTGCGAACGCCACCCCCGCAGAGGCGGTCTGGACCAGCCACGCGGTCGCGGTGTCCGCTGGCTCTGTCGTGGCGATCGCGACTGACGGTACATTGAGGCAGCTTGGCGGGGCGCAAGACTTTGCCACTGGCAACCTCGGGGTGTTTATCCAGCAGCATCGACACCAGTCCGCCCCGGCACTGCTCGCCGCGATCCTGCGGCGCGACGCCGAACGGCAGGCTGAATCGCAAGGTCGGGACGACCTCCGCCTGCTTATTTTCAGACCCAAGCCTTAGCCTTCGGCGCGGCCACGTTCAGTGCTGGCCGGAATCGCGGCGTACTGCTGCGTTCCCGGTGCACGTACGCAGCTGCAAAAGAATTTGCCGGGCGGGCCGGATCAATCCCGACCCTGTGCCAAAATCAAACTTGAACGCCCCCACTCGCCGGGGGCGTCACGACGCGTCATCTCAAATCCGGGGGCTTGATGTCATTCATCGCAGGGCGACGACGACTTGGCACAGCGGTGCGCCGCGCGGCTCTCGGCGGGTGCATGCTGCTCGGCGTGCTACTGCTGGCCTTGGCGGTTTATCTGCGGGCGCCGCTGTCGAACTATTTCTTTCGCTTCCCGCGGCTCACGCATGACCTGACCGCCCTGCGCGCGCAGGCGGTGCCCGTGCAGCTTGACGACGGCTGGACCGAATACCGCGCCGTTGTCCATTCGCATTCCGAGCTCTCGCATGACTCGGAAGTGCCGTTCCCCAGCATCCTGGCGGCCGCCAAGGCGGCGAGTGTGGATGTCGTCTTCATGACCGATCACTGCATCGATAAAAAAGCCGATTTCAGTCTGCAGTGGGACGGACTGCACGACACCGTTCGGTTCATTCGCGGTTGGGAACTGCATAACGGCTTGCTGATCTGGGGGCTGGCGAGTCCGGCGACTCTTGATTGCGGCGCCCCGCTCGCCGAAACCGCCGCAAGGGTGGAAGCCGCGGGCGGCTTGACGGGCTTCGGTCATACCGAAATGCCGAGACCTTATGACGTCACGGCGGTCTCGGCGATGGAGATCTACAACATCCACACCGATTTTCTGGACGAGAAGATCGGCCGCATCCTGCCTCAGTTGCTGATCAACAGCTGGCGCTGGCCCGAATTGGCGATCCGCGAAATCTACAATCGCCCCGAGGCGCAACTGGCGTTGTGGGACACGCAGAATCGCGACCGGCGCATGAGCGGCTTTGCGGCCAACGATGCGCATCAAAATCTGGGACTGCGTCTGGAGTACACCGGGCAGGGCGGTATGTGGCTGCATCAGTCGAACCGGAAATCCTTCACCGACCCGCAGCGTCCCATCGGCCCCGTGATGCGCTGGATGCTGGAGCGGCTGTTCGGGCCGTTGACCCCCGGACGCGAACTCCTGCATCTCGATCTCGACCCCTACGAGCGCAGCCTGCGCTACGTGAACACCCATCTGCTGGCCCACGACAACTCTGCGGAAGCGCTCATGGACGCTTTGCGCAGCGCGCGCTGCTATATCGCTTTTAACCTGCTCGCGGATGCCCGTGGTTTTGTCTTTTTCGCCGAGGATGGCCCGCATCGCGCGACTATGGGCGAGAACATTGCCTGGACCCCGACGCTACGCCTCAAAGGCGAAGCGCCGCTGCCGGCGCGCTGGACGATAATCAAAGATGGCGAAGCGATCGCGCGCGTTGAATCTCGCACGCTGGACTGGCCGGTACCGGCGGCAGGGCACTATCGGGTGGAGTTGGCGCTGCTCGTCGGCGATGAAGGCTGGCTTGACTGGATTTACGCCAACCCTGTGCGGGTGTTGTCGGCCGCTCATTGAACCTCGCCCGCCGCTGAGCGACGAGCGAGGCCTGGGACTTAGTCGAACATCGCCACCGCGCGCGTCCAGCCGCCGGAGGCGCCTTTGATTTTGATCGGCAGGCACGACACCACAAAGCCGTGCGAGGG
>CANFVX010000120.1 GCA_947450495.1 Gammaproteobacteria bacterium | reverse complement strand
GCGACTGCTCGAAGGCCCAAGATTAAATCCTGAATCCCTGACGTAAGAGGAAGACCATGAACTACTGCCCCCAATGCGCCTCGCCCCTGATTTTGCTCGAAACTGGCGGGAGACACCGCGCAACTTGCCCCCAACAGCGTTGCGGCTTCGTTCACTGGGACAACCCCGTCCCCGTTGTGGGCGGGATTGTGGAGTGGGACAACCAAATTGTGCTTGTTCGTAATGTCGGATGGCCGGAAAACTGGTTCGGTCTGGTGACCGGCTTTCTGGAATCAGGGGAAATGCCTGAGGAAGCCATTGTCCGTGAAGTGCGGGAGGAGATCGGGGTTGAAGCGACGATTGAATCTTACATTGGCATGTATGAGTTTCACCGCAAGAATCAGTTGCTGATCATTTACCACCTACGCGCTCATTCTGGCGATGTCGTCGTTCCACCCGACGAAATTGCAGACTACAAATGGGTGCATATCGAGAAGGTAAAGCCGTGGACGGCAGGAACCGGGCTCGCTTTGCGAGACTGGTTACGTTCGCGTGGGATCGAGCGCGAAATGTTCGATTTCAGCGAGGTCAATAACTAGGCGGGGTTTCAGGGAACCGGGTCATATCCGGATCCACCCCAAGGATGGCAACGGCTGAGTCGTCTCAGACTCAGCCAACCACCGCGTGCAACCCCATGCCGTTCCAGTGCCTCGAGGCAGTATTCAGAGCACGTCGGCAGATAGCGGCACCGGGGCGGGAGCAGCGGCGAGAGCAGATAGCGATAGATCTTTACCAGCCCGCGCAGTCCGCGGTTGAGCCAGACGGCGCGCAAAAGGTCCTGCTCAGCCGCTCGATTTGTCAGTTGGTCCGGACGACTGCTCTGACTTCACGAAACGACGACTGCAGTAGTAGCAATCAACGCTCGACTTTCCATCAAAGCGCAAATAGACGAGCGGATGGCCTAAAGCGCCGCCGCCACCATTGCATCCGGCAACGTCGTCGGCAGGGGCAACCTGAATAATCTCTCGCGGTTCCATCGGGCTTAAACTCCGGGATATTGCCGCCTTCGAGCGCGGCATCATGACCAAGCGTGTTATGTGCCTTATAGTAACAAACTAGAGTCGGAAAACAGTTCTGGTCCGTCAGGAGTTAGCACATGGCCAAAGTCAGTATGAATTCCGTTTTTGCTATTGCGCCAGATGAAATCTGGAAACTGATTGGCAAGTTCAACGCCTTACCGGATTGGCACCCGGCGGTCCAGAGCAGCAAGCTAGAAGACAATGGTCGCCTACGCCGTCTGTCCATTCTTGGCGGTGGCGAAATCGTCGAGCGGCTGGAAACGATTGATGAAAAAGACAAACTTTATCGCTACAGCATCGTCAGCGGCTCGTTGCCCGTCGCCAACTACACGGCAACCTTGCGAGTGAGGGACGATGGAAAAGGTAACTCACTCGTAGAGTGGTCTAGCGAATTCGATCCTGCCACTGGTGCGCCCGAACCCGATGCGGTTCGCGCGGTTCAGAATATCTATCAAACCGGCTTTGACAGCCTCAAAAAAATGTTCGGAATGTAAGTCCATACGTTCCATCTAGAAGAGAGAAACTGTTTCATGAGCGAGACTCGCTTCACCGAGGATCATGCCTGGGTAAGGATCGAAGAAGACGGCATGGCCGTGGTGGGCATCTCCGGGTATGCGCAGGAGCAACTTGGCGACGTGGTTTACGTGCAATTGCCAGATATCGGGCGGGATCTGCAGCAGGGAGAAGACTGCACGATGCTGGAATCCGTAAAAACCACTAGCGACGTAAAGTCCCCGATGAGTGGCAGGGTCATTGAGGTTAATGAACTCCTCCTCGACGCGCCCGAAAAACTCAATGAAGCCCCGCTTGCCGAAGGCTGGCTTTTTAAACTTGAACCTGCAGACGAGGCAGAATTTGAGGATCTCATGGACGGCGAGGACTACGAGGATTTCGTAGATACGCTCGGTTAATCCCTCGCCCACTAAATCTTTGCCACTGAACCAGCCCCGGATTCGTGGCGTAGCAAGCTCATTACTCTCGGAGATCTAATGGGCAGGTCACTGCAGGCTTAGGTCCTAGCTCGAGTACGAGCGCTATAGAACCATTCGACGCAGGGTGGGCTAGCACCACGATGCTCTCTTCTGTCTCGCTTCCGCGCGCACTGTAAGGCGAAAAAAGCTCGAAGAGATCAAGACAACCTTCAGACAAAAGACGTTATGCAGGCTAAACGCCCATAGCCTGTAATAGCTTTAACCCTATAATCGCTCTAGATAATCCTCGTGACCTTGGGAGTAGCGTAAGTTAATGGCAGAAGTCTCGGTAAATTTCGTCGAATCCAAAATCTGCGAACTCGTGACAGAGTTAATGCCTCATGCGCCCGCTGAGTTTTCAGCCAGCCTTCGCGTAAAAGAGGATCTAGGCGCCGATTCGATGCAAGTGATCGCCCTAATGCTTTCGCTAGATGCCGAGTTTGATGTCGATCTGGATCCTGCAAACGTCCCCGACAACGATGTGACGCTCGGCTGGGTCAGAGACTTTGTCCTTTCTGCTCACACGAAAGACAATCCTCCCCCGCTATGACTCGGGTGATGATCACCGGGGCGGGTGTCATCTCGAGCGCGGGACAAAGCCTAGATGAGTTTTGGGAAAACTGCCTGCGAGGAGTTTCCTTAGCGCAAGATATCCCGGAACACTGGCTTAATTATTATCAGCCCCGGAGCAAAGTGTGGGCCCCATTACCCACCTGCGATTACGCGAAATTGGGTATCTCCCGGACGGAGCAGATACTACTTTCAATCCCTGCCCTCATCGGCCTATGTGCCGCCTACCAAGCGACCGAAAACGCCGGGTTAGTGACCGAGCGCGCAGGAAAAATTGCTGGGCTTAGAGCCGAAACAAGGCTGTCGGTCCACATCGGCACAGGGCTCGGTGCTGCCCACAGTCCTTTTGACAATTTCGCCACCCACCTCATAAGCGGTCTAAAGCCCAAACTGCTTGAGCTTCAAGAGACTTATCCAGATGACCCTCTAGTTCGAGATTTGCTCGCAGGCCTCAAGGCACAGCCCCGAGTTAATCCACTCGTAATCTGTCAAACCATGCCAAATGCTCTCGCGGCGAACATATCACTCAGGCTGGGGGTGCGTGGTGCCGTCGAGACATCCTGTGCTGCGTGCGCGTCAGGCACAGTGGCAATCGGCAAGGCCTTTAGGTCGATAAAAACCGGGGAAACGGACATTGCAATTGCTGGTGGGGTAGAACACTTGGGTGATAGGACGGGTTCGGTGTTCATGGGCTTTGACCGTCTACAGACCTTAGCTACCCCTTATCAAGGCTTAGGGACAGAAAACCGGCCCTTTGACCAAAACCGAAGCGGCTTTCTGTTTAGTGAAGGCGGAGCCGCAATCCTTGTTCTGGAGTCGCTCGACTCGGTAGTCAGCAGGGGACAAGAGTCACAGATACTGGCGGAAGTCGTTGGTTTTGGACAGAGCTCCGATGCGCACTCCATCGCTGCCATTGCGGAGGATAACAACTCGATAAGTGGAATGCTTGAGCAAGCGCTTAAAGAGGCATGCGTGAAACCAGCCGATATTAATTACATCAACGCCCATGGCACCGGAACCGAAATCAATGACAGGGTGGAGACTGGCTTTATAGGCCATACCTTCCATCACCGACCGCTGGTCAACAGCACGAAGTCCATTTTGGGTCATACGATAGGCGCAGCCGGGGCCTTTGAAGCCATCACAACCGCGATGAGCCTGCACCATCAGATGGTTCATCCAAGCAGAAATATTCAGAACCCAATTGCCGATCTGAACTTTCCCTTCAGCGCAGCACAGGCAGATCTACGAGTAGCGTTAACGCACAACTTCGGATTTGGTGGTCATAACGCTGCACTGGTGCTAAAGCGATATGAGGTTTAGGTCGAAACCCGATTAGCGGGTTTTGAGCCCGTTTGTTTCGGGTGTCATTTGCAGGAAGGTTGAGGTCTATCGTGCGCGCCAAGTCGCAACTGAACGAGGCTAACGCCATGGAGCTTATGGGTGCGGGCATCGATATTAACAACGCGCCGGCCCCGGAATCGACCGTCCGACTAAGTAGTTCTTCATTTTCGTTAAGTCCACTTGGCGAGTACGCGCAAGGCCAGATTCGTTGCGCGATGAATTTGGTTTTGGTGGCGCTAGCCTGTCTCGCATGCAAGCTTCAACCAAGTCTTGAATGGCGCCTGGTCGGTTACACCTTCGTTTTTACGGCCTTGTCAGCCGTTATTTTGCTGGTCTGGGCGCGACTGATTGCCAAACTCCCGGCGGGAAACCCCGGACGAATCGCCCAACGGATCGCCAGCATCGTGTTGGACAATCTGGCCATCTCATGGATTCTTTACTTCGGCGACCAAACACTCGCAGGCGTATTTACCCTCTATTTATGGGTAACGATAGGTTACGGCGTTCGCTATGGGGCTCCGTACCTATATGGGGGTTTGGCCGCATCAGAGCTGGGCTTCGCGTTAGTCACCTATAGTTCTGAATTCTGGGGGGGGGTTCCTGCGTTAGCGCTCGGCCTTGCCGTCGGATTGCTGGTCGTTCCCCTTTATGCCGGGTACTTGATCAACCTTCTTTATAACGCGCTGGCACGGGCCGAGGCGGCGGCGCGGGCTAAAACAGATTTTGTCGCCAAGATGAGCCATGAGCTTCGCACGCCATTGCACGGCGTTATCGCGCTAACAGATTTGCTGTCAGGGGATATCACTGAGTCTCAACGCGTTGAGATGACACGCCTGATCACCACGTCGTCAAACACCCTGCTCGATTTGATCAACAGAATTCTGGATAGCGCCAAGTACGAGTCCGGACTGTTCGCGCTACACATTGAGGAAATGGACCTTCATCAGGTGTTAGCAGAAACGGTTGATTTACTCATCCCACACTCGACCGCAAAAGGCATTGGACTGAGCCTCTACATCGACCCCCGGCTCGTCCCCAGCTTACTGGGATCTCCGCGACAGATTCAGGAAGTAATCACCAATCTGGCTGGCAACGCGATTAAGTTCACCGACCACGGAGGCGTAAAGTTGGCGGTGACTCAAGCAGCGAAACATCGGAAGGGCTCGCTGGTAATCCGTATCGTGGATACAGGACCGGGCATGGACCAGGATTATCTAGTAAGGGTTTTCGACCCATTCTCTCAGGCCGACGATAGTGTCACTCGGCTGCATGGAGGCTCTGGACTAGGTACAACGATCGCCAGAGACTTAATTCAACTGATGTCAGGCGAGCTGCGGATCAAGTCGGCGCCGGGTATTGGTACCCGAGTCGAAGTGGAGCTTAAACTTCCCTCGCAGCCGGTCCGCAAAAATGAACTCCCGGAACTCCCCGACCAGATGGTGCTTATCGGAGTGGGAGACCATGCGTACGCAATCAAGCAGCTTTTCAAGGCTGTTCCAGAGCTAAGGTTTATGGACGTCGGTATGGGAGAAGCTCAGCGGATCCTCCATACATTTGAACCACGCACCTGTTTCGTCGTGTCGGGTGATGTAAGCGAATCAGTCGTATTAATGCTCCGCACGCACTGGCGCCGAAACGGACGTCAGTCGTTACCAGTCATGGTCGGCTTTGGACTAGAGGCGGAGCGGGAGGAGGCCATCAACCTTGGCCTCTCGGCTTTTCTGACGTCCAGCGCAGAACATTTCGAAATCATGAATGCGCTGAGAGTGGCTGCCCATCTATTTCCAAAGCGCCACACCGGTTACCAACCAATTGAGTCTGGAATTCAAGGTCTCATCCTCATCGCAGAAGACAACAGCACCAACCAAATCATCGCCCGTATGACGCTCGAGCGTGCGGGATACAGATGCCATGTCGTTGGCGATGGCGAGCGGGCTTTGGATGAATTGCAGACAGGCGCATATGACCTGGCCCTAATAGACATGCATATGCCTGGACTTGATGGCTTGGACGTAGCGCGGCTCTATAATTTTGTCGCAGGCCCAGACCCTTTGAGAACGCCGATCGTGATGGTGACCGCAGACAATCGCCCAGATTTAGTCGCAGATGCAGATTTAGTGGGCATTACCCGCTTCGCCATCAAGCCGTTGAGGCCCTCCCAATTGCTGCAGACCGTCAAGGAGCTCGTGTCCAAGCGTCAAGTTACGCTGGCCGACTTTGACAGTCAGCATGTACTCGCGGATGTCCCCTCAGAGGCTGCAACTGTGCTGGATGACGCGCTCTTCACAGAACTGATGCTCTACATGAATGTGCCCGAAGCAAATGAGTTTTTTGGTGAGTTTGCGGAAGACGCCGAGCGCTATATCAGCACCGTGGACTTAGCGATGGACGGTGGAGTTGGGGCAACAAAGATGAAAGACGACATGCATGCACTTTGCGGTGCCGCACGAACCGTTGGTGCAATTCGACTCGCCGCCATTTCTCGCAGAATTGAGTATTCATCGGAAAGTGACGAGCACTATGACCCTCGCACCTACTCCAATGAGCTTAAGGTCGCGCTATCCGACGTTATGGCAGAGATCACGAAGCGTCTGTCCGACGCATCGGAGAAGCCACAGGCAAGTTGAAAAGAGGTGGCGGAGAGGGAGGGATTCGAACCCCCGGTGCCCAGCAAAGGGCACAACTGATTTCGAGTCAGTCCCGATCGGCCACTCCGGCACCTCTCCGTAGGACAGAACCGGCATTGGCGCCAGCCCTAGATTTGCCGGGGAAGTGTATCCGATGCACCGCCCTCATCAAAGTCCGCCTTTGCAAATCAACCGACCGTCGAGACCGGGGAGATTTTCTAGTATTTTCAACATTGCCCGCCCTCGCGCCGACACAGAGCATGAGCATTAAATTTTTCCCGAAGTCTCCTCATCTGTAAGTTCTCGATAGAGAATCAGCACTCGACCAATGGTGCCAACCACGTGTGCCTGCAAGATTTCCGAAATCTGGGCGATCCTCAACAGTTGATTCTCCTTATCTAATGTCGGCAATCGAACTTTAATCAGTTGATGGGCAATAAGGGCCTCTTCGATGGACGCCACGACAGCGGCGGTAAGGCCTTTTTGCCCAACGATTACGACCGGCCGTAGGCTGTGGGCGCGGGCTTTCAATTCTTTTTTAAGCGGTGATCTGAGCACGGTCGGGTTTACCTTTTTTTAAAAAACGGGCTCATTGGGCCGGAAATAACCGGCTTGCGCAATTCACCTTGATCGCACGGTTTCCGAGATTAGTTTACCAAGGCAACCAACTCAGTATGGCGCGGAAAAAACTCGCTAAGTCAGACGGACTGATAATCCAGGGGCGGTGACGGCTCCGTGAGGAGGGCAAGGAAGTCAGACTAACTTAACTTGGGTATGTGTGTGAAACCAGGCGCAACCCTAGGATCTAGCCAGTCCTTGGCTGGGAATCCAGCTAGGGTAACAAAGGCGTTACCCGTCCTATAAGAACCAGAACATGGTCGGGACGTGATTTGCAATCAGGAGGGTCCTGTGACGAATTCTTTTCCCCACGTGCGGGTTCCCGTGGTGCCTTCTAGGCCCATAGAAAACGGATCTTTTGAAATAGACGTGCGTCAAAAATCGGTCTGGGTTACACGGATGGAATCCGCCACAGAGCACGTGAGCTTAGACCAACTCAAGGAAATGCACGCAATAGATAGTGCCATACAGCAAGGAGCGTTTGGCGACGTTAAATTCAAAGTTGTTACAGCCGAATCGGCGAATGTGTTTTGTTTAGGTGGAGATCTGGCCCTGTTCTTGAAGTGCGTAGAAGAGAGAGATCGTGACGGATTAGCAGAATATGCATTGCTAGCTACAAAATCGGTATGGGTGAATTCTTCCGGCTTCGGCGCACGGCAGCTCAACTCCTTAGCGGTGGTCCGTGGCGAGGCACAAGGGGGCGGGTTTGAGGTGGCACTGTCCTGCGACGTACTTGTGGCCGAGCGCGGAGCTCATTTTGGCTTCCCAGAAACAATCTTCGGCCTCTTCCCCGGAATGGGCGCGGCGCTGTTGTTGGCTACGCGCGTCGCCCCAGAAGTTGCTAACCGCTTGATAATGCACGCTCGGAGATACAGCGCCGAATTCCTCTACGAAATAGGAATAATCGACATTTTAGTCGAGCCGAACCACGGATTTGCGACCGCAGCCATGATTGTCGAAGACCCAAGCACATTGAAAGAGTTTGAGCGAAGAATTTCGCGGGCCCGCGAGCTTCAATACTCATCGGTAGTTGAGTTAGTAGAGCGTTGGGTAGACCGAGCCCTAGAGCTACCGCAACGTGGGCAGAAGGCCATGCGGGTCTTGCTGCGAGCACAGGAGAAGCGTCGCTCACGTGACTCGTGACTTCAAGTCATCGATTGCGACTACCGCCTCTCAAGCGGAAAGTCAGTGGGTTCCAATAAAAGGAAACCCCGTGCGATACACGGGGTTTTTCGATTTGAACCTGGCGATGACCTACTTTCGCATGGTTGAACCCACACTATCATCGGCGCTGAGCGGTTTCACTTCTGAGTTCGAGATGGATTCAGGTGGTTCCCGCACGCTATTGTCGCCAGGCAATTCTTTGTTTGGCTTTGATCGAGCGCTAAGCGCATCGACCCGCCACTGCCGGATAAGCTGATCGTGTCTAGTCTTGCAAACGCTTGAGCGTTATATGGTCAAGCCTCACGGGCAATTAGTACCGGTAAGCTACATTCATTACTGAACTTCCACATCCGGCCTATCAACCTTGTAGTCTACAAGGGCCCTTAAGGGACTCAAGGTCCAGGGAGACCTAATCTTAGGGGAGGCTTCCCGCTTAGATGCTTTCAGCGGTTATCCCGTCCGTACATAGCTACCCGGCAGTGCCACTGGCGTGACAACCGGAACACCAGAGGT
>CANFVX010000119.1 GCA_947450495.1 Gammaproteobacteria bacterium | reverse complement strand
GTTTGTCTGGCGGGGCGCTACCGCTGGCCGCTGGCTGCGTGCTGTCCCTGGCCCGGCTCAATCGCATTCTGGAAATTGATCCGGCCAACCGCGTTGCCGTGGTGCAGCCCGGCGTGCGCAATCTGGCGATTTCCGAAGCTGCCGCGCCCTACGGTCTGTATTACGCACCCGACCCGTCCTCGCAGATCGCCTGCACTATCGGCGGCAACGTGGCGGAGAACTCCGGCGGCGTGCATTGCCTGAAGTACGGCCTCACCGTGCATAACGTGCTGGGCCTGAAGGTGCTGCTGTCGGATGGCGAATTGCTGGAACTCGGCGGCAAGACGCTGGATTCAGACGGGCTCGATTTGCTGGCCGTCATGAACGGCTCCGAAGGCCTGCTGGGCTTGGTGATGGAAGTCACCGTGAAGCTGCTGCCGCGCCCGCCGGTCGCGCAGGTCTTGCTGGCGGCGTTTGCCACCGTTGAGGCCGCGGCCAATGCGGTGGCGGCGGTGATTGAAGCCGGCATCACGCCAGCCGGGCTGGAAATGATGGACCGCCTCGCCGCGCGCTGTGCCGAGGAATTTGCCCACGCCGGTTATCCGCTCGATTGCGAAGCCGTGCTGTTGTGCGAGTTGGATGGCACGGCGGCCGAAGTCGCCGAGCAATGCGCGGCTGTCGAAGCCCTGTTCCTTCGGTTGGGGGCGCAGAGCGTGCGCGCCTCGCAGGATGAAGCCGAGCGGCTGCGGATCTGGAAGGGCCGCAAGTCGGCGTTCCCGGCCATGGGCCGCATCGCGCCAGACTACTACTGCATCGACGGCACCATTCCCCGGCGGGAACTGGGCCGCGTGCTCACGCGCATCGCCGAACTCTCGGCCGAATCCGGGCGGCCGAT
The DNA here is from genome assembly GCA_947450495.1 of Gammaproteobacteria bacterium. Classification (GTDB taxonomy): domain Bacteria; phylum Pseudomonadota; class Gammaproteobacteria. The sequence goes on along the minus strand of CANFVX010000119.1, from coordinate 8,091 downwards.
CGCCAACGTATTTCATGCCGGCGACGGCAATCTGCATCCGCTGATCGCTTTTGATGCCAACGACGACGCGCAACTCCACACCACCGAACGGGTGGCGGAGCAGATTCTGGAACTCTGCATTGAAGTGGGCGGCACCATTACCGGCGAGCACGGCGTAGGCGTGGAGAAGTTGAACGCGATGTGCGTGCAGTTCAAAACCCCGGAGCTGGAGGCGTTTCATCGCCTCAAAGCGGCTTTCGACCCGCAAGGCCTGCTGAACCCCGAGCGCGCGGTGCCCACGCTGGCCCGTTGTGCCGAGTTCGGCGCCATGCACGTCCATGGCGGGCAGTTGCCGCACCCCGAACTCGAACGGTTTTAGGTCTCACAAGTTGCCGCAACGCCGGCCCGGTCGGTGGGGAAGCGCATCCGTGCCGCAACGCGCTGTGCAGCGGCCTCCCGGCAAGTCAGACTAGCCCGACGCGCCGGGCGTGCTCGGGGCGTAGGGCCGCACAACAATACTTTTCGGGGAGACGTTTCATGTATCCAGTAAAGAAGGTTCTGGCAGGTTTCGCCGCGTTCATCTTGAGTGTGTGCACCGTCAGCGCGGCACCGCTCAATGCAGCGCCTGCCAATGACGCGCAGCGCGCCATGCTCACGCTCATCGAGCACTGGCAAGACACCTACAACAATCACGTCGAACAGATGATTACTGACTGCTACGCCCCCGACGCCGACGTGCTGTTTAACGGCGCCTCGGCCAAAGGTCACGCGCAGTTCACCAAGCTCGAGCAGGCGATCAAGGGCGCCGCACCCGGGCGCTATATGCGCATTGATCGGGTGCTGTTTGCGGGCGACGACATTGCCATCGTGGAGGCGGTGATTCTGGACAAGGCGCGGCCGGCGTTCATGTCACCCTGGATGGCGATTCTGGCCTTCAAGAACGGCAAGATTATTCACGACCGCACCTATCTCGATCCGGCGAACTGGCCCGGCATTGCGGCGGTGACGGGGATTCCGACACCGGGTGGCTTGGGCGTAGAAGTCCCGCCCTTGAAGTACTAGGGCTGAGATGAGGGGGCAGGGCCGCGGTGCGGCCTTGCCGTCTTGAGTGGGCTAGCCCGTGGCCGTGCCGCCGACGGTCAGCCCGTCGATGCGAATGGTGGGCTGGCCCACGCCCACCGGCACCGACTGGCCCTGCTTGCCGCAGGTGCCAACGCCGTTATCGAGCGCCATATCGTTGCCAATCATGGTCACCCGCGTGAGCACGTCCGGGCCGTTGCCGACCAGCGTCGCGCCTTTGACCGGCGTGGTAATGCGGCCATCTTCGATGAGATAGGCCTCGCTCGCACTGAACACAAACTTGCCGTTGGTGATGTCCACCTGACCGCCGCCGAAACTCACGGCGTAGAGGCCGCGTGAGACGGAGCGGATGATTTCTTCCGGTGCGCGTTCGCCGTTCCGCATATAGGTGTTGGTCATGCGCGGCATGGGGCGATGCGCGTAGGACTGCCGACGTCCGTTGCCGGTGGGCGCAACGCCCATCAGCTTCGCGTTTTGTTTGTCTTGCAGATAGCCCTTGAGGATGCCGTCCTCAATCAGCACGGTGCAGCCACCGGGAGTGCCTTCGTCGTCCATTACCAGCGAACCGCGGCGGTTGGGCGGCGTGGCGTCACCGACCACCGTTACGCCGGCGGCGGCCACGCGTTCACCGACCCGCCCGGCGAAAGCCGAGGTGCCTTTGCGGTTGAAATCGCCCTCCAGTCCGTGACCGATGGCTTCATGCAGCAGGATGCCGGGCCAGCCGGATCCCAGCACGACCACCATTTCGCCGGCCGGCGCGGGGCGGGCTTCGAGATTTACCAGGGCCTGACGGAGTGCCTCGTCGGCAAACTGCCCGGCGCGGTCTTCGTCCAGAAAATGTTGATAGCCGTAGCGCCCACCGCCGCCGTAGGACGCCGATTCGCGGCGCCCGTTGTGTTCAACGATCACGTTGATATTGAGCCGGACGAGCGGGCGAATGTCGCCTTGCAGGGTGCCGTCGGAGGCGGCGACCAGAATGCGCGAATGGCGGCCGACCAGACTCACCATCACCTGCTTGACCCGCGAATCCGCCGCGCGCACGCGCTGGTCGAGGCGACGGAGCAGATCGAGCTTGGCTTCGGTGCCCAGCGAATCGAGCGGGTCGTCGGCGGTGTAGCGCGGCGGGAGGGCGCGCCCGGTGGCGAGCTTGATGTCTTGCGACTGGCCTTGTCGGGTGATCGCGCGGGCGGCAGCGGCCGCATCCAGCAGAGACTCAAGCGAGAAGTCGTCGGCGTAAGCAAAGCCCGTTTTCTCGCCGGCGACGGCGCGGAGGCCAACGCCTTGTTCTATGCCAAAGCCGCCCTCGCGCACGATGCCGTCTTCGAGACTCCAGGATTCGGTGCGGGAGCTTTCAAAATAAAGGTCTGCGAGATCGACCTGCGGCCCGCTCATGGTGTGGAGCACGCGTTCCAGCGCCGGGAGCGTCAGGCCGGTGGTTTCAAGCAGGGAAAGGCCGGCGGCGGCCGGGGCGGGGTTCGCCGTCATGAGGGGGCTCCGTTGGGCTTGGGTGGTTTGACAGTCGCACGGCAGGCCGGTACTTTCGCCCGGATAATCTGCCTCATTCCACACCTGTCGAAGTGTAAAGCCTTGGCCAAAGAATTCCCACGCATTCAACGTCTTCCGCCCTATGTGTTCAACGTGGTCGGCGAACTCAAAATGGCGGCGCGCCGGCGCGGCGAAGACATCATCGACCTCAGCATGGGCAATCCCGATCAGCCCACGCCGCAACACATCGTCGACAAGCTGGTGGAAGCCGCACAGCGCGGCGATACGCATCGCTACTCGGTGTCGAAAGGCATTCCCCGGCTCCGCAAGGCCATCTGCACCTGGTACAAGAACCGTTACGACGTCGACATTGACCCAGATTCCGAAGCCATCGTCACCATCGGCTCCAAGGAAGGCCTCGCGCATCTGGCGCTGGCCACCGTCGATCATGGCGACGTGGTGATGGTGCCCAATCCCTCCTACCCCATTCACCCCTACGGGTTTGTGATTGCGGGCGCCGACATCCGCCATGTGCCGATTGGGCCAGACATCGACTTCTTCGAAGAACTCACCAAGGCCATTCGCACCTCCTGGCCGAAACCCAAAATGCTGCTGCTCAACTTTCCGAGCAACCCGACCACCCAGTGTGTGGAGCCGGATTTCTTCGAGAAAGTGGTGGCCGTTGCCCGCGAGCACAACATCTACGTCATTCACGACCTGGCCTATGCGGATCTGGTGTTCGACGGCTATGTCGCGCCGTCCATCATGCAGGTGCCGGGCGCGAAGGACATCGCGGTGGAGTTCTTCACGCTGTCCAAGAGCTACAACATGCCGGGCTGGCGCATTGGCTTCATGGTGGGCAACCCGGATCTGGTCTACGCGCTGGGCCGCATGAAGAGCTATCTCGACTACGGCATGTTCACGCCGGTGCAGGTGGCCGCAATTGCCGCCCTCGAAGGTCCGCAAGACTGCGTCAACGAAATCCGCGACATGTATCAGCAGCGGCGTGACGTGCTCTGCGATGGCCTCACCGCCGCCGGTTGGCCGGTAGAGCGGCCGCGCGGCACCATGTTTGTCTGGGCGCGGATTCCGGAGTCGATGCGCGCTATGGGCTCGCTCGAGTTCTCCAAGAAAATGCTGCTGGAAGCCAAGGTCGCGGTCTCGCCCGGCATCGGCTTTGGCGACTACGGCGACGAATACGTGCGCTTCGCGCTGATCGAAAACCCGCACCGCATCCGGCAGGCGGTGCGCGGCATCAAGGACATGCTCAAGAACGCTGAATCGCAACAGGCGGCTGCGGGCTAGCCCCGCCGCCCACCCGGAAATTTACTGATGTCTACGCTTCCCCCAATCAGAATTGGTCTTCTTGGTCTTGGCACCGTTGGCGGTGGCACGCTCACCGTGCTCCGGCGTAACGCGGCCCTGATTGCCGCGCGTGCCGGTCGGCGCATCGAAGTGGTGTGCGCCAGCGCCCGCGACCTCGCCAAAACCCGCAAGTTCGACACCACCGGCATCGACCTCTACGCCGATCCCATGCAGGTCGTGGACGACCCGCGCATCGACGTGCTGGTTGAACTCATCGGCGGCATTGAGCCGGCGCGGACGCTGGTATTGAAAGCGCTGGCCAACGGCAAGCACGTGGTCACCGCCAACAAGGCGCTGATTGCGCTCCACGGCAACGAAATTTTTGAAGCCGCGCGCAGTCGCGGCCTGATGGTGGCGTTTGAAGCCGCCGTGGCCGGCGGTATTCCGGTGATCAAGGTCATGCGCGAGGCGCTGGCGGGCAATGACATTCAGTGGCTGGCCGGCATCATCAACGGCACCTGCAACTTCATTCTCTCGGCGATGTGCGACGCCGGCCGCGATTTCCTCGAAGTGCTGCATGAAGCGCAGCGCCTGGGCTACGCCGAGTCCGACCCCTCTTTCGACATCGACGGCATCGACGCCGCCCACAAGCTCACCATTCTCGCCTCGCTCGCGTTTGGCATTCCGCTGCAGTTTGATCGGGTGTACGTCGAAGGCATTCGCAACATCAGCGCCGACGACGTGACCTACGCCGAGCGGCTTGGCTATCGCATCAAGCATCTGGGCATCGCGCGTCAGCAGGCGGGTGGCATTGAGCTCCGCGTGCATCCCACGATGGTGCCGGCCCGCGCACCCTTGGCCAACGTCAACGGCGTGATGAACGCGGTGATGGTGAACGCCGACGCCGCCGGCCCGGTGGTCTTGTCCGGTGCGGGTGCCGGCGCGCTGCCGACCGCCTCGTCGGTGGTGGCCGATTTGGTCGATGTGGTGCGCGCACTGACCACCGATTCCGAGAACCGCGTGCCGCATCTCGCCTTCCAGCCCGACACCATGGAAAACCTCACCACCCTCGATATCGGTGAGGTGGAAACGGCCTACTACCTGCGGCTGCTGGCGGCAGATGAGCCCGGCGTGCTGGCCGACGTCACGCGCATTCTGGCCGACGGCCACATCAGCATCGAAGCGATCATGCAGCTGGAAAAGGATGCCTGTACCACCAATGTGCCGGTGGTTATCCTGACCCATCGCGTGCAGGAAAAAGCCATGAACGCGGCTATTGCCCGCATCCAGGCCCTGAGCTCGATTCGGGCACCGCTTAATCGTATTCGCGTGGAGACGCTTGCATGAGTACTCGCCCCCGTCACTATCTGGGTTTGCTCGACCGCTATCGCGACCGCCTGCCGGTGACGCCGGGCATGCGCATCATCTCGCTGTGTGAAGGCAACACGCCGCTCATCCCGCTGGAAAATCTCTCCCGCGAAGCCGGCCACGACGTCAAGATCTACGCCAAGTTCGAAGGCTTGAACCCTACCGGTTCGTTCAAGGATCGCGGCATGACCATGGCCGTCACGCAGGCCGTGCACGAAGGCACCAAGGCGGTGATTTGCGCCTCCACTGGCAATACCTCGGCGGCGGCTGCGGCCTACGCGGCGCGTGCCGGCGTGCGGGCTTTCGTGCTGATTCCGGAAGGCAAAATTGCGCTGGGCAAACTGGCGCAGGCGATGATTCAGGGCGCGGTGGTGGTGCAGATCGAAGGCAACTTCGACGACGGCATGCGCATCGTGAAAGAAATGGCCGACGCCGCACCGATCGCCATCGTCAACTCCATCAATCCCTATCGCCTGCAGGGTCAAAAGACCGCCGCCTTCGAGATTGTCGACGAACTCGGTCGGGCGCCGGACTACCACTGCATTCCGGTTGGCAACGCGGGCAACATCAGCGCCTACTGGACCGGTTTTTCCGAATACGCCGCCGTGTCGCCGCGGACCGCCGCCTGTGGTTTCTGCACCGACGCTTGCGCCTTCCCCCATCCGGCGGTGTGCGATACCCGGCCGGTGATGGTGGGCTATCAGGCCGCTGGCTCCGCGCCCTTCGTGCGCGGTGGCCCGGTGGAGAATCCGGAAACCATTGCCACCGCTATCCGCATCGGCAACCCGCAGTCCTGGCATTTGGCCTGGGCGGCGGTGAACGAATCCGGCGGCTGGGTGGACGAACTCACCGACGAAGAAATTCTCAAAGCGCAGAAACTGCTGGCCGAACGCGAAGGCGTGTTCTGCGAACCGGCCTCGGCGATTTCCGTGGGCGGTCTGCTACGCGACATCAAGGCCGGCAAAATCAAGCCGGGCAGCGTCATCACCTGCACCCTGACCGGCCACGGCCTGAAGGATCCCGACACCGCGATCAAGCAAAGCGACGGCGCCGTGCTCCGCATCCCGGCCGACACCGACGCGGTCAAACGCGCGATCCTCGACCGCATGTGAACAAGCTCGCCGCCCGATGCCGCGGCTGAGCCTGTTCCTGCCCGGGCTGCGTCGGTCTGTCGACGTCACGCCCGCCGACCCCGCCCTTGGCCGTCTGCTGGCGCGCGCTGACTGGCAGCCGGCGGCCCACAGCTTGCCGCAACGTCTCCTCGAAACCAGCGGCTTCACGGCCGCCGGCGATCTCCCCATCGCCGCGCTCTGCGCCATGCACGACCTCGACCTCGACACGCCGGATGCGGCCTGGTGCCGCGCTGATCCCGTGCACTTGCGGGCCGACCCGCGCCTCGTGCTGTTATTGGCGCCCAAACCCGGCGAAGTCAGCGCGGCCGCCGCGTCGGCCAAGCTGGAGGCGCTGCGCCAGCATCTGCCCGAATACGAATGGCGCATGGGCAAGAGCGCCGAGCGCTGGTATGTCCGGGCGCCTGAGCTGCGGCCCACCAGCCCCCATGGCACGGCCTGGGTGAACGGCCGCTCGGTTACGCCATTTGTCTCACGCGAGCCGGCCGCACGGCCCTGGCGGCTGTTGTTCAACGATGCCCAGATGGTGCTGCATGCGGTAGAGACCGCTGCGACGGACCAGGCCGACGGCGCGCCGCCGCTGAACGCGCTCTGGCTGTGGGGCAGCGGTGACGTCGCGCGGGCTGCGGCCCGGGCGCCGTTTTGCGTGGGGAATGATGTGCTGCTGGCCGGCGCGGCGCGCGCCGCCGGTGGTCGCTGGACTGCCGCCCTTCGCTGCGAGGAAGTGTTGGCCGAAGTCCGCCAACGCGACGTAGTCCTGATGGTGGATGCGCCCTGGGGTGCGGCCCTGCCCGAGGTCCCGGTGCTAAGCCTCGAGACCTTCATCCGCGACTGGTTGCCAAGCCTGTGGCGCGCGTTGGGGCGCGACGGCTTCGAGCAACTGGCACTGCTGGGCGAAACTGATTCAGGCATGCTGCTGCCCGCCGGCCGTTGGCGCTTCTGGCGGCGGGCGAGCCCGCTCACTGTGGCGGACCTCCACGCAATCCCGGACGCACCGTGACCGTCCCGCGCATCGTGCGCCGGGCCGTGCCGCCCCAGCACGCGCTCCCATCAAACCTTCATCCGGTGGTGTGTCGGGTGCTCGCCGCCCGCGGTATCGACCGGCCCGAGTTGCTGGATACCACCCTGAAGGGCCTGCTCCGGCCCGAGCAGCTGGGCGGCCTGGAGGTCGCGGTGAGTTTGCTGTGCGAGGCGCTGAACGCCTCGCGCCGAATCTGCATCGTTGCGGACTACGACGCCGACGGCGCCACCAGTTGCGCGCTTGCGCTGCGCGCCCTGCGGGCGCTGGGTGCGACGGCGGTCGATTTTGTGGTGCCCGATCGCCTGCGCTTTGGCTACGGCCTCACGCCGCCCATCGTTGATTTAGCGCTGGAAAAACGGGCCGAAGTGCTGGTGACCGTGGACAACGGCATCGCCAGCTTCGAGGGCGTGGCGGCGGCCAAGGCGGCGGGGCTCACCGTCATCGTCACCGACCATCACCTCCCCGGCGCGACCTTGCCGGCGGCGGATGCGATCGTGAATCCCAACGCGCGCGGCGACGAATTTCCCAGCAAGGCGCTGGCCGGTGTGGGCGTTATTTTTTATGTGATGGTGGCGCTGCGGGCGCGGCTCCGCGATGAGGGCTGGTTTGGCGCCCGCGGTTTGCCGGAGCCCAATTTCGCCAGCCTGCTGGATTTGGTGGCGCTCGGCACGGTGGCCGACGTCGTGCCGCTCGATCTGAACAACCGGCGACTGGTGGCGCAGG
>CANFVX010000118.1 GCA_947450495.1 Gammaproteobacteria bacterium | reverse complement strand
GATGGTGAGGCAGAGCGCGTGGTAGTGGGCCTCGCGGCTGCGGTCGATGAACTCAGCGGTGAGTCCCCGATCCTTGAACACGTAAATCTGAAAGCATTTCGGCCCGTTATTCACCGCGGCCACTTCTTCGATGGAGTGCGTACCGACGGTGGAGAGCGAATAGAAAGTGCCGGCGCGGGCGGCGGCGCGGGCAACCGCCAGTTCGCCTTCCCAATGAAACAGGCGCGACATGCCGGTGGGCGCCAGCATCAGCGGGAAGTCGATTTTTTGGCCGAGAACCGTGGTGGACGTGTCGATTTTGGTGATATCGATCAGGTTCCGCGGCAGCAGTTCGAGATCATCAAACGCCGACTCGTTACGGCCCATGGTGACTTCGTCATCCGCCGCGCCATCCATGTAATGGAACATCGGCGACGGGACGCGCCAGCGGGCCACGCGGCGTAAATCGGCAATGTTGTGACAGCGGGCGAGCAGGAAGCGTGAAATCTGCTCATCGAGTTGCTTGACGAGGGGCGCAGCCATAAGACCTCCACGAGGAAAAAGCCGCCGAACGATAGCAGATAGGAGGCGAACTGGGACAGTCGCGACGCGCGAGGCGCCGCGACCGTTATTGCCTAGAGCGCGAGCGTATCGAACTCGATAACGCTGGCCGAGCCGCGCGTGATCTTGCGCTCGAGTGCTGCCGCTTCCGGCAGGATTTGCATCGCGAAGAAATGCGCGGTGCCAATCTTGGTGGCGGCAAAGGCCGCATCCACGCTGCCGTCGGTAAGACAAATCTGCGCGGCGCGCGCGAGCTGCCAGCCTCCGGTGACAATGCCCCAGAGCTTGAGGTAATGCGCGGAGCCTGCTGCGGGTAGTCGCGGATCAACGCCGCCATTCGCCAGCAGCCAGTCGAGCGTGCGTGTGAGCGCGTCGAGCGCGTCGGTAATGGCGCCCGCAATGTCAGCGGCGCGAGCGTCTGCAGAGTGCGCCAGAGACTTCACGTCGTCGCTCATTTCCTGCAAGAGTTCCCGCGCGCCCTGCCCGCCGTCGCGCAGGGTTTTGCGGCCCACCAAGTCGCCCGCCTGAACGCCGGTGGTGCCTTCGTAAATCGTCGTAATGCGGGCGTCGCGCAGATATTGCGCCGCGCCGGTTTCCTCGATGAAGCCCATCCCGCCGTGCACCTGCACGCCCAGGGATGCCAGCTCAAGTCCGGTTTCCGTGCACCATCCTTTGACGATGGGGGTAAGCAAATCGCCGCGCCGTCGGAACCAGGCGGCCGTCGCGGCATCGGCTTCCAGCTCGCCGCGGTCGTAGGCCGCACCGCAGACATAGGCCAGCGCGCGCATCGCTTCCACGCTGGACTTCATGGTCAACAGCATGCGCTTGACGTCCGGGTGCTCGATTATGGTGGGCACGCTCTGGCCGGTGAAACCGGTGGGTTTGCCCTGCACGCGCTCGCGCGCGAAGTTGAGCGCTTTCTGATAGGCCCGCTCGGCGATGGCGACGCCTTCCAGACCTACCGCGTGCCGCGCGTTGTTCATCATGGTGAACATGTATTCGAGGCCGCGATTTTCTTCGCCGATGAGGTAGCCCACCGCGCCTTCGTTCTCGCCATAGAGCATGACGGCGGTCGGGCTGGCGTGAATGCCCAGCTTGTGTTCGATCGAGGCACACCGCAGGTCGTTGCGCGCGCCCGGATTGCCTTCGGCGTCGAGCAGGAATTTCGGGACGATGAATAGCGACAGACCGCGCACACCGGCCGGCGCGCCGGTGATGCGGGCCAACACCAGATGCACGATGTTGCTGGTGAGGTCGTGCTCGCCGTAGGTGATGTAAATCTTCTGGCCAAAAATTCGGAACTGATGGGCGCCGTCGCGCTCGGCGCGGGCGCGCACTGCGCTGAGGTCAGAGCCCGCCTGAGGTTCGGTGAGGTTCATGGTGCCGGTCCACTCGCCCGACACCATGCGCGGCAGGTAGCGCGCGCGCTGGTCGTCGTTGCCGTGCACTTCAATGGCTTCGATCGCGCCCTGGGTCAGCATCGGGCACAGCGCGAAGGACAAATTGGCCGAGTTCCACATCTCGCTAACGGCGGTGGCCACCACTTTCGGCAGGCCCTGCCCGCCAAACTCCGGCGCACAAACGAGACCGTTCCACCCGGCTTCGACGAACTGTTGATACGCCTCCTGCCAACCCGGCGCAGTCTTGACCCCGTCGCCCGTGTGCACCGCACCCACCTGATCGCCGGTCCAGTTCAGCGGCGAGAGCACCTCGCTGGCAAAGGTATTGGCGCCTTCCAGCACGGCGTCGACCAGATCGAGGGTAGCGTCGTTGAAACCGGGCAGGCTGTTCACTGCGGAAAGAGGCGCAAGGCGCTCAATTACAAAGCGCATGTCCTTAAGGGGGGCGACGTAATCAGTCATTTCAACACTCCGGGTTGCGGCGGGCGAGGTGCTCGGCCGCCACTAGGCTTAACTCTGAATTTGATCTGTTACGCCCGGCACCGGCAAACCCGCTCACTCGGCGTAAGAATAGTCGGCGCGACGTGCGCCCCATCAGTGAATGCTCTAGAAACCTTCCAGCACAGGTAAGGGACCGAGGTCAATCGGACCCTGCCCCATCACTTCCCGCTGACGCGTTGGCAGGCCGCGGCGCAAGCGGGAATAAGTGCCCAGCGCCCACAAGGGGAAGAACTTGCTGTAGCCGTGGTAGCGCAGATAGAACACCCGCGGGAAACCCGTGCCGGTGTACTCCTCTTCCGACCACTCGCCCTTGGCATTCTGTTGACTCAGCAGATATTGGATGCCGGCTTTGACGGCCGCCGACTCCACTTCGCCCACCGCCAGCAGTCCCAGCAAAGCCCATGCGGTCTGGGACGGCGTACTGACGCCGTGCCCCTTGAGCATCGGGTCGTCGTAAGTGTTGCAGCTCTCGCCCCAGCCACCATCCTGATTCTGGATTTGCTTGAACCAGTCAACCGCCTTTCGAATGTAAGGTTTAGCGACGTCTTCCCCAATCGCGCCCAATCCAGCGAGCACGCTCCAGGTGCCATAGATGTAGTTCACGCCCCAACGCCCATACCAGGCGCCGCTTTCGTGCTGGTCTTGCTTGAGCCATTCCAGACCCCGGGCAATTGGCCCGAAAGAGGTGTCGTAGCCCAGCATCGCCAGCACTTCAATGGAGCGCGCGGTGAGGTCAGCGGTGCCCGGGTCAACCAGCGCGCCATGGTCCGCAAAGGGAATGTTGTTGAGGTATTCGTAGTTGTTGCCGATGTCGAACGCGCCCCAACTGCCGTCGGTGTTCTGCATTCCCAGCAGCCAGTTCACGGCCTGATTTAGCCGCTTGAGCTTGTGTTCGTTGTTTTGAGCGCCGGCCCGCAGCAGCGCCATGAGCACCATCGCGGTATCGTCAACGTCGGGATATTTGTCGTTTTCGTACTGGAAGGCCCAGCCGCCGGGGGTCAGTCCCTTGGCCTGATCGCACCAGTCGCCAGGCACGAAAATTTGCTGGTCGAACAGCCATTCCACCGCCTGCAATACTGCTGGATGGCGAGCATTTGCGCCGCCCTCACAAAGCGCTGACAACATCAGGCAGGTATCCCAGATGGGTGACAGGCAGGGTTGCACCCAGGTGCGGTCGGTCTCTTCCACCACCAAATCTTCGATCGCCTGCATGGTCCGCATGAAATCGGGATCGTTGGCCGGCGCGCCCAGCAGGCGCAAAGCCATGGCAGCATTCGCCATGGCGGGATAAATGGCGCCAATACCGCCCGTGCCTTTGGTGTGATCGCGCATCCACTTTTCGGCCTTCTGAATCGCGGGGGCGCGAACGAATGCGGGCACGAGGGGGTCGATCAGTTTTAGCACCCTGTCGATCAGTAAAAAGGCGTTCGCCATCAGCTTGCCGGGCTTGAACCGGTCCAATTTGCGCAGTTCGGCAGCAGGCTTGGTAAACAGTTCGCGGATCGATTGCTCGGGTCTCAGCGTCATGACAGGCCGCTTCGCGAACACGACGAGCAAGGGCACGATAACGCAGCGTGACCAGTACGAGACTTTGCTCAGGTTGAAAAACCACCACTTGGGCAGGTACATGATCTCGACCGGCATCGCCGGCACCGCCGACCAGGGCATCTGTCCGAAGGTGGCGAGCGTTATCCGCGTAAACACATTGCAGGTCTCAGCGCCGCCATTGGCTTTGACCCACTGCTGGGCAAGCAGCATGTGCGGCGCGCTTTCAGCGTCTCCGGCGAGCTTCAGCGCGAGATAGGCCTTAACGGTCGCGCTCATATCGCCCGGCCCTCCCTCGTAGAGAGACCAGCTACCGTTGTCCTTTTGGCAATCACGCAAATACACGGCAATCCGCTGCTCGCGGTCGGCGTCAACGGTGCCCATGAAATAGTGCAGAAACAGATACTCGGCAGGGATGGTTGCATCGGCCTCAAGATCGAAGCGCCAGTGTCCATCGTTAGCCTGACGCGCGAGCATGGCCTGCGTCGCCCGGGTCAGGCCAGCTTGAGCGGGGTCGTTACCGGAATTGAGCGTCTGGACCGCGGACACCGCTAAGGCTTCGGCGCGATGACTTCCTGAAACCTGCGGGATGACGTCTATTCTTTCGTTCATTCTTTCGCTCGTTTTGGGGGAACCGTGCCCCGCATACCCACCGAGACTCGGTAGTGTGTGCGCAATAGCGGTGCAAATCCGCCTATGCAGTTGCCGATTGAGGCCGTCCGGAGCCTTCTCGCAAGACTCGTTCCCAGTTGACCGAACTGCCCGCGCAGTGGCCGCAACCGCAGCAATCAAGTCCAGAAGGACGATGCTGCTGAAAGCTTCTATGCGTTGTGGTAGGTGTCAAAACGCAACAGCATTCTAGGGGATGAGCCTTGGTATGCAAAGACTTAGCACTTGAACCGTGCGCGATCTGTGCATTCTGTTGCGGGCAGACAACGGAATCTGGGGATGGTTCCTGCGCACGCCCGCGCTTAGCGCGGACCGGTGCGCTGCAACCAACCCAGGAAATCGGAGAACACTAAGGGGCGGCTAAACAAATAACCCTGAACGACCTGACAGCCAGCGTCGCGGAGGAAGTTGAGTTGGTCACGGGTTTCGACACCTTCTGCCACCACCCCGAGGCGCAAGGCCTTGCTGAGCGCAAGGATGGCGCTGGTGATCGCCTCGCCGTCGGTGTCGCCAGGCAGGTCGTTGATGAAGGAACGGTCGATCTTCAAACCATCGAGTGGAAACTTCTTGAGATAGGCCAGTGAGGAATAGCCGGTGCCAAAATCATCCAGATAAATGGACGTGCCCAGCGCCTTGAGGGCACGCAGCGCAAGCTGACTCGCCTCCGTATCGTCCATCAACAAGCTTTCGGTAATTTCGAGCTCCAACTGGCGGGGTGAAATCCCCGTGTCGGCAAGAATTTTGGCGACGGCGCTCACCAGTTCACCGTGCCGGAACTGGCGGGCCGAAAGATTGACCGCAACGCTCACATGCTCAAAGCCCGCCGCATGCCATTTGCGCATATCCGCGCATGCCCGGCGCAAGACCCACTCACCAATCTGCACGATGAGCCCGGTGTCCTCGGCGACCGGAATAAATTCCACCGGCGACACCAGACCGCGTTGCGGGTTATCCCAGCGAATCAGCGCTTCCGCACCGAGCACGAGGCCGGTCTGCACGCAGACCTTCGGCTGGTAACAAAGATGGAACTCCTGCCGCTCGAGCGCGTGCCGTAGCGCCGACTCGATCGCCATACGGTTCACGGCCCTGGCATTGATATCCGCCGTGAACAGGTTGTAGCGGTTTCTGCCCTCTTCTTTGGCGCGGTACATCGCCGCGTCGGCGTTGCGTAACAGGCCGTTGATATCCACATCGTCGGCAGGAAAGAAAGTGACCCCAATGCTGGTGGTGACGTAGATCTCCTGATTCCGAATCAGCACCGGCTCCGACAGTGATTTGAGAATCTTGGTGCAAACGACTTCCGCATCCAGCGGGTCCTCCAGCCCTTCCAGGATGACGGTGAATTCATCGCCGCCCAGGCGCGCAATGGTGTCGCTGCGACGCACGGACTTTTTAAGCCGTCCCGCCACCTCTATCAGCAATTCATCGCCCGCCAGATGGCCGAGCGTATCGTTGACGGCCTTGAACCGGTCCAGATCCAGAAACAGCAAGGCGATGACTTGCCCACTGCGCTCAGCCCGGGTCATCGCCTGATGCAGGCGATCCCGGAAAAGTTCGCGGTTAGCGAGACCCGTAAGGCGGTCGTAGTGGGACAGATAGGTGAGGTGCTGGTCAGACTCCTTGCGCTCGATCGCATAGCGCAGGGTTTTGAGCGCCAACGCACCGTCGGCGCGCCCCCTCACCAGGGAATCCTGAGCGCCGAGCTTCAACAACTCCAGAGCAAATGCATCGTCATCGCCGTTGACCAGCACCACAACCGGGGTATGAGGCGCGCTCGCCACCAATTGTTTAAGACTGGCCTCCGGTGTCGAATCCGGCAGATGCAGTTCGGCGATGATGGCGTCTACCGACTGGTCGTGCAGACAGGCCAAGGCCTGAATCAGGGTCTTGGCCACGGTTGTTTGAATTTGCTTGGCGGTAGCGCCCTCGAGTAATGCCACCAGCGCCGTCGCGGCGGCATCGTCCGGCTCGATCAGCAGGAGACGCAACTCGGTCATGACCTGCGGGTTAACTCCCTGCGCTGTCTGCACGTTGGACATTAATCGTTACTCCGGAAGGTAAATCCCTCACGCAACATTGCCTCTGCGCAAGCGGCCGATTCACAGGCAAACTTTAACCAGAAAAGTTCAGCTTTTATCTCAAGGGGCTTCGGTCTTCGCCGATAAGCCGAGTTCATCCCTGCATTAGAAGTGGCCACCCGGTATGAATGTAATCGTCGGCATCGTGCTCGTACTTGGTTGTGTCGCAGGCGGCTTCGTGTTGTCGCATGGGCATCTCGCCGCGTTGTGGCAACCCTACGAACTGTTAGTGATCGGCGGCGCCGCGCTCGGCGCTTTTGTGATTGCCAATCCGCCGTGGGTCATCAAGGCCGCGTTCGGCAGCATCCCCTCGATGCTCAAGGGCTCAAAATTCAAAAAAGGCTTTTACATGGATGCGCTGGCGCTCATGTACGACCTCCTGACCAAGGCGCGCAAAGAGGGCATGATGTCGCTGGAAGCCGACGTCGAGGAGCCCGAAAAGAGCGCCATTTTCGGCAAATACCCCAAGATCCAGCACGACCACCACGCGGTCGACTTTCTCACCGACTACCTCCGACTGATGGTCGGCGGCAGCATCAAAAACTCATTTGAACTCGAGAATCTGCTGGACGTCGAACTCGAGACTCACCATGACGAAGCACATCAGGCCTCAGCCGCGCTGACCCGCGTCTCCGACGGCCTGCCCGGCTTCGGCATCGTGGCCGCGGTGCTTGGCATCGTGATCACCATGGGCGCACTCGGCGGCCCGGCGGCCGAGATTGGCCATCACGTCGCGGCAGCCTTGGTCGGGACCTTCCTCGGTATTTTGCTGGCCTATGGGTTCGTCGGCCCAATGGCCACCTTGGTGGAGCACATCTCGCGCGACGAGTCACAGTTCTACAAGGTGCTTAAAACCGTGCTCATCGCCGCCCAGCAGGGCTACTCGCCACAGATTGCCGTGGAGTTCGGGCGGAAAGCGATTTTCTCGGTCGACCGCCCCAGCTTCCGGGAGCTGGAAGAACACGTGAAGCGCAAGTAGGGAACGCGGCAGACAATCCTCATGGCTGTTGAATCACCGCCCATCATCATCAAGAAGATCAAAAAAGGCGGCCATGGTCATCATGGCGGCGCCTGGAAAGTCGCGTTCGCTGACTTCGTCACCGCGATGATGGCCTTCTTCATGCTCATGTGGCTGCTGGGTTCCACCACGCCAGAGCAGAAAGTGGCAATTTCCGACTACATGAACGACCCCACGGCCAGCAGTGGTCCGGGCGGCTCGGGCAAGAGTCCGGTGTTTGACGGCGGTTCGGGAATCAACGACGGCAAAGGGCCGTCGCCCATGCCGCAGAACGCGCCGGGACAGGAAGATCAGCCCAGCGCTGCATCAGATCCCATGAGCGAGTACCAGCCCCCGTCCTTTGACGAGGCTGAAAAAATGGCCGAGGAAGCCGAACACAGAAAGCTCGAATCCCTGCTGGAGGAACTGCAAGCCGCCATCGAAGCGCAGGCGCTGAAGCCTTTCAAGGACCAGCTCTTGCTGGACATCACCAGCGAGGGGCTTCGCATTCAAATCGTGGACAAGGAAAACCGGCCGATGTTCGCCCAGGGCAGTCCGGTCCTGCAAAGCTATACCCGCGAGATCCTTCACGAGATTGTGAAGGTCATCAAAACCGTTCCTAACCACATCAGTATTTCTGGCCACACCGATAAAACGCCCTACTCCAGCAGCAACGGTTACAGCAACTGGGAGCTCTCGGCGGACCGCGCAAACGCGGCGCGGCGCGAACTCATTATTGGCGGCCTCAACGAAGACAAAATTGGCCGGGTCGTAGGACTAAGTTCCTCAGTGCTGTTCGACAAGCAAAATCCCTTCAGTCCGGTCAATCGGCGCATCAGCATCATCGTCATGAACAAGGCCGCCGAACAGGCGGTCACCCAGGGCGAAGGCGCTACCGAACAGGACAGCGCCGCTCAGGCGCCGCCTGCCGATCCCTCGATTCCCACTCCTGCCGCCAAAGCGGGGCTGGACGACGCCCCCGCGCCACCGAAAAAGAGATAAGACTCGACGCTGACTGAGGCTGCGGTTTGCGCACGAGCGCCGCCCCCCCTAGAGTGCGGGCTGTTTCCGAGCAGAGTCCACCGTGCCGTCTATTTTTTCCGTTGCCGCGATGGCGGTGGTGTCTCTGGTCTGGGGCTACAGCTGGATTCTCAACAAAATTGCCATTACTGCGATCGGGCCGTTTACCTTTAGCGCCTATCGGATGGTGCTTGCCTCGGCCTGCCTGTTGGTGACGATGGCGCTGACCGGGCGCTCGCTCAAACCCGTTCGCTGGCCCGAGATGCTGCGTCTCGGCCTGATTCAAACCACGTGTTTCATCGGTCTCAGCATGTGGGCGCTGGTCGAGGGCAGCGTTGGACGCACCTCCATTCTGGTCTTCACGATGCCCTTCTGGACCGTGGCATTGGCGTGGCCGCTGCTGGG
>CANFVX010000117.1 GCA_947450495.1 Gammaproteobacteria bacterium | reverse complement strand
GGGTGCCATCACGCCGATCACCCGGAAGCTGTCGGTGCCAATGCGAATGCGCGCGCCCAGCGGGTTTTCGCCGCGAAAAAGCTCGCGATGCATTTTGGCGCCGAGCACGGCCACCGAACGTGCGTCGCCGAGGTCGTGGTCGGGCAGGAACTGGCCGAAGGCCACGGTGGCGCTCCACACGCGCGGCACCTGTCCGCTCACGCCAAAGATATTGGTGCGCCGGCTGCGTTCGCCAAATTTGATGTTGGCGTTGCCCTGAATGGTCGGCACCACGCCGAGGACCAGCGGCAGATGTTCGATCGCGGTGGCGTCCGCCAGCGACAGCGGGCGGGTGGTGGAGATGGTGCCGGGCGAGCCGCCGAAGGTGGAATTCTTGCCCGGAAACACGCCGAGCAGATTGGTGCCGAACTGCGTGAACTCGCCCAGCACGAATTGGCGCACGCCTTCGCCGAGCGCCGTCAGCAGCACCACGGTGGCAATGCCCACCGCAATCCCGAGCACCGTGAGCAGCGAGCGCTGGCGATGCGCGCGCACGGCGCCCAGCGCGTAGTCGCCCAGATCCAACGGTCGCATTTCAGTGCCGCCCCGACAGCGCTTGCACGGGATCGAGCAGGGCGGCGCGCCGCGCCGGCCACACGCCAAAAAAGAGCCCGAAACCCGCTGCCGTGACGACGGCTGACAGCGCGCCCCACCAGGGCACGGCGACCGGGAAATCCGGATAGCGCAGCGCCACCAGTGTCGTAATGCCGTAGCCGGCGATCACGCCAAGGCTTGCCCCGGTGAACGAGAGCATCACCGCCTCCAGCAGAAACAGCCGACGGATTTCATCGGTGCGCGCCCCCAGCGCTTTCAGGAGCCCAATCTCGCCTTTGCGCTGCGCCACCGTGACCAGCATCACGTTCATGATGAGAATGCCGGCGACCAGCAGGCTAATGGCCGAGATGCCGGTCAGCGCGTAGGTGATCGCGTTCAGGATGCGGTCGAAGGTCGCCACCACGCTGTCCTGGGTGATGAGCGTGATGTCGTCTTCGCCTTCATGCAGATTCATGATCGCGCTGCGCACGGCGGCTTTGGCCGTGTCCATCCCGCGCTCGTCGCGCACTTCAATCAGCAGCCGAAACAGGCCCTGGGTATTGAGCAGGGCCTGCGCCGAGGCGACCGGAATCAGCGCCATATCGTTGAAATCCTGCCCCACCGACACCCCCGTGTTGGCGAGCAGGCCAATCACCCGGAAGCGTCGATCGCCCACCCGCACCCACTGACCGAGCGGATTGGCATTGCCGAAGAGTTCACGGGCCACCTTGGGGCCCAGCACGCACACGGCGGCGGCGCGGTCTACCGCCTGCGGCGGCAGAAAGTGCCCCTGGGCGATGCTGAGTTTGCGCACTTCGAGCAGATCGCTGGTCACGCCGAGCAAGGTGACCTCGCGCTCCACGCCGCTCAGCGTCGAGACATTCGCTGCCCCCACCATCACCGGCACCACCCGCTGCACGCTGGGCAGGCGGGCCACCGCGGCGTAATCGTTGAGCGATAAATCGCGCGGCGTCTCGCCCATCACCGGCGGTGGGCCACCCACGGTTTCGCTGCGGCCAGGAATGACGATCAAAAGATTGGTGCCGAGCGAGGAGAACTGGCCGGTGACGTAGCGGCGGGCGCCGTCGCCCAGCGCGGTCAGCAGCACCACGGCCGTCACCCCGATGGCGGTGGCCAGCGCGATCAAGGCTGAGCGCCGGCGGTCGGCGCGCAGCGCGGTCAGAGCAAGTTGCAGGGTGTCGGCGAAGCGGAGCATGGCCCAGTGTAGACGAGGCGTCGCGCCCGGCGCCCGCGCGCTCAAGCGTCGGCGGCGAACACCCGGTCGGGCAGCGCTTCAATGGCGAGTCGGGTGCGTTTGATGTGTCGCGCCATCGCGGTCGCCGCCGGACCCGCCTTGCCGCTCAGGATGAGTTGGGCAATCACTTCGTAATCCTGCCGACGTTCGGCGCGTTCGCGAATCGGCAAGTGGCGCTCGAACTGCGCGCGCAGCAGGTTGGTTTGCGGAATTGGCACAAAGCGCGTGAGTTCGGTGTTGCCGCCGATCGCAACGATCTCGCTGTAGTAGCGCACCCGCGCATCCAGCACCGCGCTTTCGCCGTGGGATTGTTTATAGGCGGCCATCAGCCGCGCATGGGCCTGTTTAAAACGCTGGCGCACACCGGGTTCGTGGATACGCTCGGCGGCGAGGCGGGCGGCCAGCGCGGTCAGGCTTTCCTGGATGATCAAAATATCCCGCACTTCGCGCCGCGACAGTTGGCGCAAGGCGGCGCCGCGATGCCGGCTCTGTTCTACCAGGCCTTCGGCGGCGAGTTGCTTCAAGGCTTCGCGAATCGGGCCACGGCTGAGTTTTAGCTCTTGCGTAAGGTCGGCCTCGACCAGGCGTTGGCCGGGCACATAGCGGCCGGTGCGTACCCCGTCGCGCAGCGCTTCGGCCGCGCGATCGGGCAGGCTGGTGTCGGGTGAAATAGTGGAGGCTGACGGACGTCGGGTGGCCACTGTGCTTCCCTTCTAGGGCTGATAACGCAAGCCTCACGCATGCTGCACTGCGACCGCAAGCCGTGAGGCGCTTGGATTGTAGAACAATCCCGTAGGACTACGTTGACACTCGCGGCGGGCCTCACTCACACTCGCCCGCGCTGGAAACCAGAGGTAATCCCATGCCCCGACTCTACGGTGACACCGACAAATTCGGCGAGCAGAACAACACCCCGGTAGTGGAAGCCTTCCACGGCGCCATCCGCGCACTGGTGCGCCAGAAGCTCGCCGCATCAGGCCAGTCCTGGCAGGACTTCGTGTTTGGTCAGGCGGTTTCCGCCATCACGGCGGACGACTTCCGCGCCATCGACCAGCGCCTGCTCGACTACGGCCACCGCTACGTGTGGTCGGCGCTGGTCTCACAGCAAGAACGGCCCGAGGCCTACACCGCCGCGCAGGGCGTGGGCGAAGACCTTTCCACTTTCAGCTTTGAGCATCCCGAAGCGCCCACCGCAGCGGTCGACGCCGAAGGCCGCGAACTGCGCGGCTGCGGCGACAACGTGGTGCGCTATAACGACGACCTCATCGGCACCGCGCGCTATGTGCGCTCGAGTGCCACGGTACTTAACTATCTCCAGAACGGCGTGCCGCCCGGCACCATCGCCGTCATTGATGACTCGGGCGGCACACTCACCGCGCCCATTCTCGAGCAGTTCACAGGCGTTATTTGCGCCGGCGGCACGGTGCGCTCACACCTCGGCATCCTCACCCGCGAATACGGCATTCCGTGCTTTATGAATTCGAAGATTTCCGGCATTCGCGAAGGCGACACCGTGCGCCTGGAATGCACCGCAACCGCCAAGACCGCGGACGCCTACCAGAAAGGCGTGGAAATGACCGGGCGCATCTGGCGCGTGGCGCAGTGAGGGGAAGCACGATGAAACTCACCTACGCCCAGCTGCTCGAAACCAACAACCTCATTCAGCAGAACACCGACGAAACCTACTGGCTGTGCCTCACCCGCACGGTGCAGGAGTCGAAGCTTTTTCCGGTCTCGCCGTACATGATCCTGTCGTACTTCATGTGCTTCTACCGATATCCCGCGCTGCTGCGAAAAATCGAACAGCACATGTCGGCCGAAGACATCGGCGACCGTGCGCGCAATATGGGCATCAAAATCCAGAACCCGTCGATGGGCTGGTGCCTGCCGTCGTTCTACCTGCTGGGCCGCGAGTACCTCATCACCATGGGCCTCATCCGCCCGCAGGACGCGCTGGAAGACGTGGTGTATGTGATGGATTTCTGGAAGCGCTACGAGCTGGCCTGGCATCGCAACGACGGCCATCTCACCAACCGCGATTTTGGCCACCGCGCGCAGGTGTTGCCGGAACGCCGGCTGCAGATTTTTCACGCTGACATGTACGACTGCGTGGAAGGCGATCCGCTGCACACCGCCGCGCAGGCCTTCATGGCCGCGACTTCGCAATATGGCTTTCTGGTGTCCTGTGAATCGCGCATCGCGCTGCATAACCAGGGGCCGTACAAGCTGGATGACGAGCGCGAGATGATCGTGCGCGACTTCATGGATCTGGCCGAAGGCGACTATCCCTGGCTCGACGGCGTCGCGGCCGAAATGCCTTACAACAACCTCACCGTGCCGATGGCGGTTAAGGGCGTGCACTTCAACATCATCGACGACTGGGGTTCGTTTGAATCGCAGCCCGAGTTCAAGTCCGAGCACATCGTCGGCGTTGGTCTGTACACCTCCGACACCCTCTCCGAGGCTTACATCCCGGTGGGCATGGGCAGCCGCGAGGAACTCACCCACACCTTTGAGGCGCTGGCTGAGAAAGCCAAAGACGCCACCAACAAACTGTGGAAGCGCATCGCCGGCTGGAGTCGCGACCAGATGATCGACGCGGGCGCCATCACCTACTTCAGCATCGTCAAAGACCTCGCCCACGTGGCCGGCTGCTACGAGATGGAAGACTGGATGCTGATCGACGAACGCGCCGAGCGCTTCCGGCCGCTGCTGAACGACGAGTACAGCAATATGTCGCTGTGGGAAATGCTGGGGCCGCTCAGCAATCCCTGCCAGCGCACCAACGAGTATCAGCTGTGTCAGCACGCCAATATCCCGGCCCGCATGTACTCGCTGATCCCCTATTCGGTGCTGAAAGACGGCGACTACACCGCGACCGTCGGTGAACTCCAGCCCGGCGTGAGCTATCTGCCGCCCAAAGAGGACCGCTATCGCACCACGCGGGGCGTGCTGAATCTGGCGGAATACAACCGGCAGGCGCGTGAATTCACGCCCACCGTATGCAATGACGATCACCGCTGGCTGTGCGAGTCCTGGCTCAAGTACCACCACGACACGCCCGCCGCCGAGGCGCTGTATCGCGCCGAACAACAACACTCGCGCCTGCTGAAAGATCAGGGCGCGGGCCTGCGCCGCGCCGACGTCGAACGCCTGCGCGGCGACTAGCTTCCAAGGAACACACGACTATGCAGATTGGTGCCCTCATTCGCCGTTCGGCGCTTTACTACGGCGATGCGCCGTGTCTGGTCGAAGGCTCGCGCGTGATGAGTTTTCGCGAGTTCGACGCCGCCACCGACCGCCTCGGTAACGCCCTGCTGGCCCGCGGGCTTAACGCCGGCGACCGCGTCGGCGTGCTGTTTTCCAACAGCATCGAATGCCTCATCGCCTACTACGCGGTAGCGAAAGCCGGGCTGGTGCGTGTGGGTTTGAATACCCGCGAAACGCTCGACAACCACCAGTACAAGATTGAAGACAGCGGCGCGCGCGCGGTGATTCATGCCGACATCGAAGGCATTACTGCGGAGATGCTGATTGGCGAAGCGGAGTTGAACGACCTCATCGCCAACGGTCCGGCTGGTCCCTGCGCCGTGGACCGCGCGCTCGACGCGCCCTATCGCCTCGGCTACACCGGCGGCACCACCGGCCGGCCCAAGGCCGTCACGCTCACCACCCGTGGCGAACTGGCGGAAATCTCCGCCTTCCTCATGGACCTCGTGCCCAATATCAAAGCCGGCGACACCTTCCTGCACGCCGCGCCCATTGCGCATGCTTCCGGTGCGTTTTTCCTGCCCAGCATTGCGCGCGGCGCGACCTCGCTGGTGATGACCAAGTTCGATGCCGGCGAGTTTCTCGAACTCGCCGAGCACACGCAGGCCAGCATGACCTTTCTCGTGCCGACCATGCTCGCGATGATTCTTGAACACCCGCAGTGCGCGAGCGCCAAGACCGCCCTGCACACCATCAGCTACGGCGCCTCGCCCATTGCGCCAGCGCTGCTGGACCGCGCCCAGGCCCGCTTTGGCAAAGTCTTCGCCCAGTGCTACGGGCAGGCCGAAAGCCCGATGGTCATCACCTGCCTCGGGCCGGATGAACATCACCGCGTGGGCTCCTGCGGTCGGCCGTTCACCTTTGTGGAAGCCTGCATTCTCGACGACGACGACCAGCCGCTGCCGGTCGGTGAGATTGGCGAAATCTGCTGCCGTGGCCCGCAGACCATGGCCTATTACTGGAACAAGCCCGAAGCCACCGCGCAGGCCTTCCGCAACGGCTGGCTGCACACCGGTGACATTGGCCGGATGGACGAGGACGGCTATTTCTACATCCTCGACCGCAAGAACGACATGCTGATTTCCGGCGGCTACAACGTGTATCCGCGCGAAGTGGAAGACGTGCTGCTGGAAGTCGAAGGCGTGGTGGAAGCGGCGGTGGTGGGGCTGCCGGACGAGAAATGGGGCGACCGCATTCACGCCGTGGTGGCGGGCCGCGCCGATCTCGACCCGGAAGTTTTGCTCGCCCACGCCCGCGATCGGCTCGCCAACTACAAGCGGCCCAAAACGCTGGAAATCTGGCCGGCCTTGCCGAAGAGCGCGGCCAACAAAATCCTGCGTCGCGAAGTGCGCGACCAGTGCGTCGCGGCTCAGCAAGCGGCCAAGCCTTAACTTCTGAGGAAAGCGCGGATGAACGAGATGCATCTTGCCCTGCACGGCGTCGCCATCAAAAAGCACGCCCCCGCCCACGCGGTGGCCGCCGTGGTGGGGCTTGCGGTCGAACAGGTGGAAGCCTTGCTGAAAGACGCCACCGCCACGGGCAGGCTGCTGGAAGCGCAGGGCGGTTATGCGCTTACGCCGGCGGGCCGGATGATCCTCGATAGCCAGTATTCGCGCTTCTGCGATGCGCAGCGCGAAGACGCCGCATTCATCAAAGCCTATGAGCGCTTTGAGCGCGTGAACGTCGAACTGAAGCAACTCATCACCGATTGGCAAACCCTGGACGTCGGCGGCCAGAAGGTGCGTAACGATCATTCCAACGCCGAGTACGACGCCAAAGTGCTCGATCGCCTCGGCGACGTGCACGAACGCTTCGAGCCGGTACTCGCACAACTCGCCCAAGGCTTGCCCCGCCTCGCGCGTTACGGCCAGAAGCTCGAAGCCGCGCTGGAACAGGCCGAGGCCGGCAAAGTTGAATGGGTCAGCGACGCCAAGCTCGAGAGCTACCACACCGTGTGGTTTGAATTACATGAAGACCTCCTGCGCGTGCTCGGTCGGGTACGCGAGGAATAAGACGAGACCCCATGACCCAGTCCCTCGGTAAATTTTTGCTCGCGATCGATGGCAGCAGCCTGCCCGATCGCAATCTCATTGGCGGCAAGGCCTGGTCCATCGCGCGCATGCGCGGCCTTGGCTTAAGCGTACCGCCGGCCTTTGTGATCACCGCCGAAGCCTGCACGGCCTATCTCGACAGCGGCGCCCTGCCGCCCGAGCTGGCGGGCGAACTTGATGCCGGCATCACCTGGCTGGAAGCGGTGAGTGGCGCGCGTTTTGGCGCGGGCCCGCAGCCGCTGCTGGTGTCGGTGCGCTCGGGCGCTGCGATCTCCATGCCCGGCATGATGGACACCGTGCTCAACCTCGGCATTAACGAGGCCACCGAAGTCGCGTTGGGCGCGTTGGCCGGGGATGCCGCGTTTGCCCGCGACACGCATCGGCGTTTTCTGGATCTCTACGCCCGCATCGTGCTGAAAGCCACGCTGCCGGAACTCGGCGAAGACGTGGCGCCCTCGGCGCTGGCCGAGACCATTCGCGCGGAAACCGGTGAGGCGGTGCCGAGCGAACCGCGCGCACAGCTACTCGCCGCCGTGCAGGCGGTGTTCGAGTCCTGGAACTCGCGCCGCGCGCGTAAATATCGCCAGCATCACGGCATCCCGGATTCCCTCGGTACGGCCGTCACGGTGCAGGCGATGGTGTTCGGCAATCTCGACGATCACTCCGGCACCGGCGTGTTGTTCAGCCGCAATCCGCTGACCGGCGAACCCGCGCCCTACGGCGAATATCTGGCCCGCGCGCAGGGCGAAGACGTCGTCTCCGGCCGCTTCACGCCGCAGCCGCTCGCCGCGCTGGCCGCGCAGCAGCCCGGGATTCACGCCGAACTGCTGGCCGCGGCCGCCACGCTGGAGCGCGAAAACGGCGACGTGCAGGACATTGAATTCACGGTGCAGCAGGGCCGGCTCTATCTGCTGCAAACGCGTGCGGCGAAGCGCGCGCCGGCAGCGGCGGTGCGGTTTGCGATGGACATGCTGGACGAAGGCCGGCTCGATCAGGCCACGGCTTTCTCGCGGGTTAGCGCCGAGCAGGTCCGCAGCGTCTTGAGCCCTTGCGTCGCCCCGGCGGCGGCTGCGTCGGCCACCGTGCTCGCCAGCGGCGAGCCGGCCTGTCAGGGCGCCGGCGTTGGTGTCATCGTGGTCAATACCGATGAAGCGGAACGTCGCGCGCTGGCCGGCGAGCAGGTGGTGCTGGCGCGGTCGACCACCAGCCCGGACGACGTCCACGGCATGATCGCGTGTAACGCGCTCGCGACCGAGCACGGCGGCACCACCTCGCACGCGGCCTTGGTCAGCCGCTCGCTGGGCAAGCCCTGCGTGGTGGGTTGCGGCGAAGGCACCGTCACCGCGCTCGTGGGGCAAATCGTTACCGTGGACGGCGCGAGCGGCAAAATTTACGCCGGTGCCTTGCCCGTCACCGTGCCGGACGAAAATGCCGACCCGGCGCTGGCCAGATTGATTGCATGGGCCGAAGCCTTATCGCCTATCGCCGTGCTGGCCGAGGCGCCGGCAGGTCCCTTGCTGGATCTCAACGCCGTGGCCGGCGGTGAAGACGCAGACAAATTGCCCGCCTTGCTGCCCGGTCATACGGTGGCGAAGGGCGGGGCGATTGCCAGCAATGCCGGCGTGCGCGCCGCGCTGGCAGCCGGCATCAAGACTATCTGCGCGAGCCCGCGCCTGCCGGTACTCCTGGCGGCGATCGAGGCGGCGCGTGAACTTCAATCGAATACAGTGAACGACGAGTGAGCACACCATGAGCGCGGGAAGCAATATCAAGCCGCAGGACGTTGAAGGTCTTATCGAACTCTTCAAGTCCTCCAACTGGGACGAAATGCACGTGCAGGTGGGAGAGTTTGAACTCTTCCTCTCCAACGATCCGAAGGCCACCGGGCCGGGGCGCGCGGTCGCCGCCGCGCCCGCTGCCGCGCCGGTCCTCGCCGCCGCCGCACCGGTCGCCAGCGCCGCCCCTGCGGCGAATGCCGCCGTTGCCCACGGCGGCGCGGCCACGGTGACCATCCCGGACGGCCT
>CANFVX010000116.1 GCA_947450495.1 Gammaproteobacteria bacterium | reverse complement strand
AGGCGGCGGTGGTGCAGCGGGCATCGCCCTTAAATTTCCTGACGGCAGCTACTATGACGCCACCTCGCCCGGTTGCCTCTGTGAAGGTTGGGGCGTGTCAGTGAATGGCACGACGAGCGGGTACGCCAACGTCGCGACTGACAGCGGCGCTAATAACCTAAGCTTCCTGCCGCTGATCTCAACGGCTACGACTGCCACCACCAGCACCAGCCTGACAAGCCTGCCGGGTTTGCTGGTCACTCAGGCTTATCAACCGGCCACCAGTGCCTCAAGCGCGCTGTTTCGTGACCATGTCACGATCACCAATACAACCGGCGCGGCAGTGACCGATCTCAAGTACGTGCGCGTGATGGACTGGGACGTGCCGCCTACCGAGTTCCGCGAGTACGTGACGATCAAGGGCACGGCAAGCACGACCTTGCTCGAACTATCGGGCGATAACGGCTTTAACACTGCCAATCCGCTCGGGACCTACAGCAATCGCGATCCCGCCTGCCTTAACGCCGACTGCATCGACTCCGGCGTCGACGATCACGGTGCTTATTTCCGCTTTAACTTCGGCACTCTGGCCGATGCTGCGAGCTATGAGTTCGATATCTTCTACGGGGCTGCGACAACGGAACGCGACGCCATTGCCGCGATTGCTGCGGAAGGTCTTGAGCTTTACTCGCTGGGCCAATCCTCCGGCGTTGATGCGCTGGGGACGCCCAACCAGACCACCGGCACACCGGCCACCTTCATCTTTGGCTTCAAGGGCGTGGGCGGCATCATCATTGAACCGGTGCCGGAACCCACCACCCTCGCGCTGCTGGGAATTGGCTTGGCCGGACTCGGCGCCAAGCGTCGCCGCAAGGTCTAAGCCTCTGGCTTAACTGCGGCACCAACGCCCGGGCGCTTGGCCCGGGCGTTGGTCATTCGAGGCGTCTGACTGAAGTCGCCAGAACGCTGTCAGGTATCCAGATTTTCGTGCAACACACCCGACGCCTGTAGTGCCGCGATACGGCCGGCATCGTAGCCGAGCATCTCGCTCAACACCTGCTCGTTATGCTGACCGGTATACGCCGCTTCCAGCGGGATATTGTTGGGGAAGCCCGAGAACCGTAGCGGCATCCCCGGCACACTGAACTCACCCAGCTTGCTATCGACCACCTGCCGCACCGTGCCGCGTTCGATCATGTGCGGATGATTGACCACCTGCTCGATGGTCAGCACCGGCGCGCAGGGCACGCGGTGTTTTTCCAGCGCCGCCAGCACCGCTTCAGCAGACGGCAGCGAATCCACCCACGCCTGCACGATGCCCACGACTTCTTGCACTCTCGTACAGCGGATGGCGTTGGTCTTGTAGCGTTCGTCGGTGACCAGGTCCGGGCGGCCCATCGCCTCACACAGGCTTGGCCACTGGTGGTCGAGCGCGATGATGCAAATGTATTGATCTTTGGCCTTGTACAAGCCCAGCGGGCAGACCGCGAAATGATGATGCCCGGCGCGGGTTGGTGACTTGCCGGTCAGGCTATACATCGCCACGTTCAGTTCGTGACAATGGAAGTACGAATCCAGCAGGGAAATATCGAGATACTGGCCTTCGCCGGTTCGTTCGCGATGCAGGAGCGCAAAACCAATCGCGGCCACCGCATGCACACCCGTGTTCACATCGCCCAGACCAATCATCGGCAGACTGGGCGCGCCATCGGGCTCGCCAATCATGCCGGTGATCCCGGCATAGGCCTGTGCGATGTAGTCGAAGCCCGGCAGTTCGGCGAGCGGCCCTTGCTGGCCGAGCGCCGAGATAGAACACATCACGGCGCGCGGATTGAGCGCTTTAACGGTCTCCCAGCCTATCCCGAGGCGTGCCGCGACGCCCGGCGAGAAGTTCTCAACCACCACATCCACCTCCTTGATGAGGTCGTGGATGATGGCCTTGCCTTCATCGGTTTTGAGATTGACGCAGATGCTCTTCTTGCCTCTGTTCTGTTGCACGAAGTACGACGTTCGGCCGTTGAGTTTGACCGGCAGGAAGCGCGACATATCACCGACCGGCGGCAGCTCGACTTTCACCACGTCGGCGCCCATTTCGGCCATCAGTCGCGTGGTGGTGGGGCCAGCCAGCGCGTGGGTGAAGTCCAGCACCTTGTAGCCATCAAGAATGTGTTTGCGATTCATGCTTGCTCCCCTGGGCCGCCCGTGAGTTGTTTTAACCGGCGCGCGAACGCACGAGTTCGCGGCGTTCCGGTCGGTCGTATTTACGGGTCGGCGTATTGATGATGTCGGTCAGTGCCGGTGCGTCCAGCGCGGCCGCCTTGCGCTCGTCTGAGACGGGGCCGTAGGTCGTACTGCGTTGCACGGGTTCGCGCCCGGCGGCGCGGATCATGTCCAGCATTTGTTCGGGACTGGTTTCCTGACCGTGCTCCGCGCCGGCCGCCCGCGTGATGCTTTCGTTCATCAGCGTGCCGCCGAGATCGTTCACCCCCGCCGCCAGACACGCCACCACGCCTTCATGCCCCATCTTCACCCACGACGCCTGGATGTTGGTGATGTGGGGATGCAGGCTGAGACGCGCCACCGCGTGCATCAGCACCGCCTCGCGGAACGTCGGTCCCCGGCGCGCGCGGCCCTTGAGATACAGCGGCGCTTCCATGTGCACGAAAGGCAGCGGCACAAATTCGGTGAAGCCGCCGGTTTCAGCCTGCAGCGCGCGAACGCGCAGCAGGTGCCGCGCCCAATGCTCGTAGCGATCCACATGCCCGTACATGATGGTGGCGGTGGTGCGGAAACCCACTTCGTGCGCGGTGCGCATCACTTCAAACCATTCGCTGGTGTTGATTTTGTCGGGGCAGAGAATTTTCCGGACTTCGTCATCCAGCACTTCGGCCGCAGTGCCGGGCAAAGTGCCTAAGCCTGCTTCTTTCAGGCGGGCCAGGAACTCACGCAAGGGAACGCCCAGCGTGCCGGCGCCCTGCCAGACTTCCAGCGGCGAGAACGCATGCACGTGCATCTCGGGTTCGGCGGCTTTTACGGTATCGATAATGTCGAGGTAGGTCTGACCGGTGTACTGCGGATGAATCCCGCCCTGCATGCAGACTTCCGTCGCACCCCGCGCCCAGGCTTCCTGCACACGGCGGGTGATTTCGGCCGGGTCCAGATCGTAGGGCTTGCCGCGTAAATCCTCGGAGTGCTTGCCCTTGGAGAAGGCGCAGAACTGGCACTTGAAGTAGCAGACGTTGGTGTAGTTGATGTTGCGGTTCACCACATAGCTGACCGCGTCGCCCACAGTCCTCTGGCGCAGCGCATCGGCGGTTTGGCACACGTGGCTGAAATCTTCGCCGCGTGCCGCAAACAGCCGCACGATATCGCTTTCGGCCAGCGTCTCGCCTCCGGAGGCACGGGCGCAAATGGCGGCGATATCCGGCGACACCCGCTGAGGCGGGCGAGTGATGAGTGCGAGCTCCTCGGCGTCCGGAATGGCCGCCTCGCCCGGATTCCAGCCGTTGCTCCGCGGTAGTCCAGCGCCGTCGATCAACTGCAGGACCGGCGTGCGGAAACGCTCATCGAGCCAGCGCTCGCCCTGATGCGCGTACTGCGGATACACCGTGAGGCGCTCATGCAGGAACTTGCCGGCTTCGGCAGTGGCGCGGGCCAGTTCTTCGAGATGCGGCCAGGGCGCTTCGGGATTCACAAAGTCCGGGGTTAAGGGCGACACGCCGCCCCAATCGTTAATGCCGGCCGCGACCAGTTGCGGCAACACACCGGGGCTGAGATTGGGCGGCGCCTGCACGCTCATGCCGGCGCCGAACAGGATGCGCGTTACCGCCAGCGTCCACAGCATTTCGTCCAGATCGGGTTCGGGCGCGTTGGCCATCCGGGTGTCGGGCTTGGCGCGGAAATTCTGGACGATGATTTCCTGGATGTGCCCATAGCGGGCGTGGATCTCGCGAATCGCGAGCAGCGATTCCACGCGCTCAAGCCGGGTCTCGCCAATGCCAATCAGGATTCCGGTAGTGAACGGCACGCGGGCGCGGCCCGCTTCTTCAAGCGTGGCCAGCCGCACGGCCGGCACTTTGTCGGGTGAGCCGTGATGCGGCATGCCTTTTTCGGTCAGGCGCTCGGCGGCCGACTCCAGCATGATGCCCATGCTCGCCGAGACTTTGCGTAGGCTGCGGATTTCGTCGGCGCTCATCGTGCCGGGATTGAGATGCGGCAGGATGCCCGTCTCGGTGTAAACCGCCTCGGCCACCGCGGCGAGATAGTCCAGCGTGCTCGCATAACCCAGTTTGGCGAGCGCCTCGCGCGCCGTCTTGTAGCGCGCCTCCGGCCGTTCGCCCAACGTAAACAAGGCTTCCTTGCAACCCAACTTCGCCCCGGCGCGCGCCACTTCCAGCACCTCTTCCAGCGGCATATAGGGATTGCCAATGCGCTTGGGGGCTTTGGCGAACGTGCAGTAATGGCAGACGTCCCGGCATAGATGGGTCAGCGGAAGAAAAATCTTTTTGGAGTAGGTCACCACATTGCCGAAACCGCGGTCGCGCAGTGCGCCGGCCACGGCCATCAACGCGGGCAGATCGGTCGCCGCAGCGAGGCGACGGGCCTCATCGGCGGTGGGCAGAACCCCGTCGCGGGCACGGGCTAGCAGGTCCTGAATCATTCTTGGGGTTGTCCTTGGAGCAAGGCCTGACGGCGGTCTTAGAGGTTCCACTGGCCCGCGGCGCTCACCACCGGTTGCGGCGCGAGGCGGGACAAGACGTCAATTTCGGTCAGCAGTTCGAGGGTGCCCAACGCGCGTTCGTAACTCATCACGCGGCGGAGATCGTCCGGTCGGTCAATATCCAGTGCGAGCCCGGGGGAACGCAAGGTCTGCACCCGTGCACCCAGCGCGGTGGCGGCCGCGCGATGGGCCTCGAAGCTACGCCGACCAAAGCGAAACGGCATGAGATCGGGCGGCGAAACGGCGATCGCGTTCGTGCCATACCCTTCTTCATCCGAGACCAGCGTCACCGCCGGCGCCCAGCCGTGCCGAATAATGAGTTGATCGATCTCAAGGCTCGTTGCCAAGGGCACATCGGTCGGCAACATGAGCAACTCTTTCGCGCCTTCGGCATGCAGATGGCGGGCGGCCTGAAACACCGATTTGGAGAGACCGGGTTCGGCCTCTGGCAGGACCATCGCGCCGAAGCGTTCAGCAATCGCGGGGACAGCTTTTTCGCGCGTCACACACACCACGCGCGTGACGCGTTCACAGTGACTGAGGGTGGTGAGGAGATCGGTCAGCATCGCGCGCGCCAGCCGCGCGCGCTCAGGTTCAGTCAGCACCACCGACAGCCGCCGTTTGGCCAGCGCAAAAGGTTTGATCGGCACTACCACCCACACTGTCGTCGCGCCTCTCTCTCGGGGCTCTACTCGAATGCCCGGTTCACATTGATGCTGCGTGGTGTTGGAGCGCGAGGTCGCAAACAGTTTCGGCGAGTCGCACCTTGTCGGCCAACGTTAGCATGATGGTTGGGGCCGCGATAGCCGTGAAGCCGGCCTCGCGCAGGGGTTCCAGCAAGCCCTGATCCTGCTCATCGATGACGTAGCAATCCAGCAAATCCCGATAGTGCTCGGCGACTGCAAGCGCGGTCGCTGGCATGTTGAGTTCGGCCATCATCTTGGCCGTTGGGCCTTTGATTGCGAGCCCCGCGACGATTGGCGAGACCGCGATCACCGGGGCGGCGCTGGCCGTCAAGGCGGCCCGCACGCCCGGTACCGCGAGTATCGGATCGATGCTGACAAACGGGTTCGACGGGCAGATAAAAATACCCGTCAGTTCGGGATCCGCCAGCCACGCCAGGAGCTCCGCCGGCGGCGCAGCCTGCGCCACATCCTGAAATTCAAAGCCGGTGACCGCCGGCGCGCAACGATCGCGCACGAAGTAGTGCTGGAAGGCGAGCGGGCCCTCAGCGGTATGGACCAGCGTTGGCACGGGTTCGTTGCTCATCGGCCAGATGGGATGGCGGGTGCCCAGCGCTGCGTTCAGCGCGCGGGTGACGTCTAGCAACGACATTCCAGCGCGCAGGCGTTCGGTGCGCAACACGTGAACCGCCAGATCGCGGTCGCCCAGATTGAACCAACTCTCCCCGCCCAGTTCGCGCAGGGTTTCGATGAAACGCCATGACTCCTGCCGTCGCCCCCAACCCGTTTCCTGATTGGACTCGCCGGACAGCGCGTACATCAGCGTGTCCAGATCGGGACTCACGTGCAGCCCCAGATGGGTGAAGTCGTCGCCGGTATTCACCAGAAACGCCAGTTGCTCGGGCGGCAGGATCTCCGCCAGTCCCACGCCCAGTTTGGCGCCGCCGACGCCGCCGGTCAGCGCCAGAAATTTGGGCACGCGGCTCATCGAAACATGTCCTCGGCCAGCGGCCGAATGAGATCGCGCGCCGATTGCGCCGAGTCTTCCGGCGGCAAGCCCTGAATCAACACTGCGGGCGTGCGCTGGATGCTCTCGCCCATCAGCAGACAGGCCGCGGCAGCAAGCGAATCGGCGCGATTGATCACCGTGACCTTGAGTTCGCGACCGTAGAGATCGTTGGTCCCGCGCAGGTCATCGAGCACCGTGAAGCCCGCACACCCTATCGCCCCGCCGATGGTGCCCAAACGCCAGGCGCGATTCATGCTGTCCGCAATCAGCACGCCGAAGCGGCAGCCGGTCAAACCGTGGAGCCGCTCGCGCAATTCGGCCGCCGAGCGGTCGGGGTCTTCCGGCAACAGCAGCGCGCAATCGCCGCCGGCGTGGTCGACGTTGGACTGATCGATGCCGGCATGCGCGCCCACGTTACCCAGCCTGTGACGCACAATCAGCACGCCCGGTCGTTTGCGCATCACTTCGCTGGACTCATCGAGAATGAGTTGCACCAGTCGCGGATCCTTGTCTGTTTCTTTGGCCAACTCGATCGCGCGTTCCGAGGCGGTCACGGTGTGGAGAGGGATCAGGCGGCCTTCGGCTTTGGAGACAATTTTTTGCGCCAGCACCACCAGATCGCCGTCGGCCAGCGGCACCGCCAAGCGCTCGAGCGACGCCGCAATAATCGCGGCCAGATCGTCGCCGGCAAGGATCATTGGAATGTCCGGCAACACATGAAACCGTAGCGAAGCAGGCAGGTTCATACCACTAGGCGCTCCTGGGCGAGGGATTGGGAACCGCCCCGATATTCCACGGGAACGGCCTTCTAAAGTACCATCCGGCTGGTTACGAGGCGGCTCGCCTCGAAATGCGGGCGCGACTCCCACCGCAGGGTTTGACCGGTGCGGCGGAGTTTCCAGAGCGTCCCGCGATAAGGCAAGCGTCTTGGCCCACTCCATTGCTGCCGACGTACATCCCTCAGACCAGCTATCGGTCCCTGATTTGGAGTTCGCACGATGAACGCACCGATTCCTTCTGCTGCCCTGACCACGGGCCTGTCCCTACACGCCAGCCTGCATACGCTGGCCATTGAGGCGTGGTCGCGTCTGCGCGGCACGCTCGAAGCCCTTGGGCCGCTCGCCGAGACCATGGACGAAGGGCAGGTGGCTTCCTACGAACTGGCCTTTGTGAGCGCCGAACTCCACGCCATGCGCGCCATGCTGGACTACGCCGGGCGCTGCGCCGAAGGCCCCACGCCGGTGCTGGAAGAACGCATGGCGCTGGCCTTCAGCGCCGACGTCATCACCAAAGTGCGGCAGCGCTTTGACCGCGTGCGCGACGCGATCAATCTGCCCGGCGCGCCGCTGATTGAACTGTTTGAATCCGCCGCCTTGCGCGGCTTCTGCCGCGAGTGGCTCTCGCCCTCCTCGCTGGCCGCGGTGGGCAGCGGCATTCTCGAAGCGGGCCAATGCGGCCGCTCGCTGCTGGCCGAAGACAAGCAAATCATTGCCGCCAGCTTTGCCCGGGTGTCGGCCGAAGTGGTCGCCCCGCTGGCCGAGCGCATTCATCGGGAAGACCTCACCCTGCCGGACGAACTCCTGAGCGCGATTGGCGAGATGGGCTGCTTTGCGCTGTCGATTCCCGAGCGCTTTGGCGGCACCGCGCCGGAGTCTGGCCACGACAATCTGGCGATGGTGGTGGTGACCGAAGAACTCTCCGTCGGTTCGCTCGCCGCCGCCGGCAGCCCGCTCACCCGCCCGGAAATTGTTGCCCGCGCGCTGATGGCCGGCGGCTATGAACCCCAGCAGGCCCGCTGGCTGCCCGGGATCGCCGAAGGCAAGCCGCTGTGCGCGATTGCCGTGACCGAACCCGACTGCGGATCTGACGTCGCCGCGGTGCGCCTGCGCGCGACGCGCGTTGACGGCGGCTATGTGCTGAACGGCGCCAAGACCTGGTGCACCTTCGCCGGCAAGGCGGGCTTGATGCTGGTGCTGGCGCGAACCAACCCCGATCCGGCTGCCGGTCATCGCGGCCTGTCGCTGTTCCTGCTCGAGAAGCCCACCACCGAAGACCACGCGTTCGAATTTGCGATGGCCGGTGGCGGCACGCTGTCCGGCAAGGCCATTCCCACGCTGGGCTATCGCGGCATGCACTCCTACACGCTGTTTTTCGACAACGTGTTTGTGCCGGCAGAAAACCTCGTCGGCGGCCCCGGCGCCGAGGGCAAAGGCTTCTACCTCACCATGGCCGGCTTTGCCGGGGGTCGCCTGCAAACGGCGGCCCGCGCCTGCGGCCTGATGCGTGCCGCCTATGACGCCGGCGCCCGCTACGCGAAAGAGCGCAAGGTCTTTGGCAAGGCGCTGTCGGAGTATCAGTTAACGTTGGCGAAACTCGGCCTGCTGGGCGCCTCGCTGCGGGCCTGTCAGGAAATGACCTATCACGTCGCGCAGCTGATGGACGAAGGCAAAGGCCAGATGGAAGCCAGCCTCGTCAAACTCTACGCCTGCCGCGCGGCGGAGAATCTCACCCGCGAAGCCCTGCAAATCCACGGCGGCATGGGCTACTCCGAAGAAACCCCGGTCAGCCGGTATTTTGTGGACGCTCGCGTGCTGTCCATTTTTGAAGGTGCGGAAGAAACGCTGGCCCTCAAAGTGGTGGCGCGCGAACTGCTGACCAACGCCAAGCCACTGTAAGGAGCACGCCAGTGCAGGACATTCTGAAAGGGCTGCGGGTGGTGGAAGCCTCGGCGTTCATTGCCGCCCCCATGTGCGGCATGACGCTGGCGCAACTCGGCGCCGACGTTATCCGCTTCGACCAAATCGGCGGCGGCATCGACTATCACCGCTGGCCGGTGACCAAAGACGACCACAGCATTTACTGGGCAGAACTCAACAAGGGCAAACGCTCGCTGGCGGT
>CANFVX010000115.1 GCA_947450495.1 Gammaproteobacteria bacterium | reverse complement strand
GGCCCGCGCGCTGCGGGCCCCGGCGGTGGGTTGAGATCAGGCCGCCTTCAAGGTGGGGCCGTTGACCTGGCGGTTGCAGGGACAGAGTTCGTCGGACTGGAGGCCATCCAGAATCCGCAGGATTTCCTCCGGACTGCGCCCCACCGACAGGTTGTTCACCGAGACGTGCTGAATGACGTTATTGGGGTCGACAATGAAGGTCGCCCGCAGCGCCACGCCGGCTGTCACGTCGCGCACGCCAAGCCCGTCCACCAGCGAACCGTTGCTGTCGCCGAAGGCCCAGTGGTTGAGGCGATCCAGATCCGGGTGCGCCCGCCGCCAGGCCAACTTGCAGAACTCGTTGTCGGTGTTACCCCCGAGCAGCACCGCGTCGCGATCGGCGAACTCGGCCTTGAGTTTGGCGAAGGCCACGATTTCGGTCGGGCACACAAAGGTGAAGTCTTTCGGGTAGAGATAAATGATTTTCCATTTCCCCTCGAAGCTCGCCTCGGTGAGGGTTTCGAACGCGCTCACGCCTTTTTCTTCGTGCTCGTTAAAGCCCGGCTTCACGCCAGTGATGGAGAAGGGAGAAA
Organism: Gammaproteobacteria bacterium; assembly: GCA_947450495.1. Classification (GTDB taxonomy): domain Bacteria; phylum Pseudomonadota; class Gammaproteobacteria. Next base: position 8,725 of record CANFVX010000115.1, on the reverse strand, counting down.
GTTTTTCGCCGACGGTTTTCATGTTGGGTCTCCTGTTGGATTGGCCGTTGCGCTGGCGCCAGACCACCCGGTCTGTCGCGCTTCAGTTCACGGCGGCCATGAAACGACACCGGCCTCGTCTGCGTACAATGAGTTGTCCCGATGGCGATGATGGAAAAAATCGATGAAGCACCTCCCGACCCTGCGCTCGCTCCAATATCTGGTGGCCCTGCACGACGAAGCGAACTTCGGCCGCGCGGCGAATGCCTGTGCGGTGAGTCAGTCCACGCTGAGTTCGGCGATACTGAATCTGGAAGAGCAGCTTGGCGGCGTGCTGGTGGAACGCACCAACAAAACCCTCACCTTCACCGCGCTGGGGCTGGCGCTGGTGGAACGCGCACGGCCGCTACTGGTGGCGGCCGGCGAACTGGCGGAGATTGCGCACAGCTGGTCCGGTGAGCTCAAAGGCCCGCTCACAATCGGCGTCATTCCCACGATCACGCCGTTTCTGTTGCCGCAGTTGCTGGCGCGGATCGGGCAACGCTTCCCGCTGCTCGAACCGCGCATCAAGGAAGATTTCACGCATCGTCTGCTCGACGATTTACATCAGGGCGCGCTGGATATCGCACTGATTGCGCTGCCCTGGTCGGCGCCCAATATCGCCACCGTTGCGGTGGGCCGCGACCCGTTCCGCTTTGTGTGTCATCGGGACAACCCGCTGGCCAGCGCGCCGCCGGCTGAGGTCAGCGACATTCCCGAAGGCAAAATCCTGTTGCTCGAAGAAGGGCATTGCTTGCGCCAGCACGCGATCGACGCCTGTCGACTGCGCGAGGCGTCCAGAATTAACCAGTACTCGCTGGCGAGCCTGCACACGCTGGTGCAAATGGTGAATCTGGATTTAGGGGTGAGCTTTCTGCCGCAACTCGCGATCGATGCCGGCATTCTGCACGGCACCGAGGTCGTGGCGAGCGAAGCCGGCGCGGCCGGGGCCTATCGCGAAATCGGCCTCGCCTGGCGACGCTCCAGCATTCGCAGCAACGAGTTTCTGGCGCTGGCGCGCGAGGTTGAATCGCTGCTCGCGCCCTAGTGCGGCGCCACGAACTCCGCGTCGCGCAGCAGCGCTTCGCAGGACGGCGCGTGGTTACGCACCAGCACCGCAATGTTCTGCCAGTCCTGTTTAATCTCGGTCATCATTTTGGCCGAGGCTTCTTCCATCGCATGGTTAGCCGGTTGCGCGCCGTGCAAGAGGACGGCGGCGTTGAGACTGAACTCACCGGCGCTGTAGAAGCCGTCGTAGAGCGGCGCCGGATGGCCACGCGCCGCGAGGAAAAAGTACGCGGCGCATTCGCTGAAACTCGGCCGCTCCGGCGCTTCCAGCGCTTTGACCACGGACATCTCCGGCAAGCCGTTTTCGTCCTGAGCAAGGCTCGCCACCGGCCAGCACAGCCCCAGCAACAGGGGCGAATAAGTAACCCATTTCATCAGACGTTCTCCAGTGCCTGCAGGCGCGGTAAGGCGGCGCGCAGGGAATCAAAGGCCAGCATCGCCGGCGTCACCTCAAGCGGGGGCAGCCACATCAGCGCCTGTGCTTCATCGTTCAGGGTGACTGCCGGGAGGGCGGCAAGTTCAAACTCAAAATAGGCGTCGAGCGTGCGATAGGTGACGCCGCCGTAGTCGTAACGATTAGGCGCTGAAAAAAGATACCGACCAGCGCCCACCTTCAGCCCAAGTTCTTCCTGCAACTCGCGGGCGATCGCCACTTCCAGATCTTCATCAGGGTCGACAAAGCCACCCGGCAAATCGAGCAAGCCAAGTCCGGGCGCCTTGGCCCGCCGCAGCCATAGCACCTGGCCCTGATGTCGCAGCACCGCGCTCACCGCGCTCGCGACATTCAGAAACAATTCAAAGCCGCAGTGCGGGCAAGACAGACGTCGCGACTCGGCACCAAACGCAGCGGCGAGTCCGCAGCGCGCACAGTGGCGAGCCCAGTCCATGCGGGGCGCCTAGCGCTTCAATTCGACTTCAATAAAAGCGAGTTCGGCGTCGCCGCCGTTAATCACGTTGTGTTCCACACCCACCGGCCGCGAGTAGGACTGACCCAGCGTGAGGACCGCTTCAATCGGGCCCGTAGGGGTCTCGAGATGCAGCACCCCATCGGTCACCGGAATCACCACGTATTCGTAACCGTGCCGATGCCAGCCCGTCTCGGCGCCGGGCGCGAAGCGCCATTCGGTCACGCGCACGGCGTCGTTATCAATTTGCACCGTAGGGACGGCAGCGGGACGTGAAGACATTGGGGTTCTCCGCGGAAAGGAAGGCTTTGTTTGGGAGAGATGCGCGACCGGTAACGCGCGCGGGTGCTCAGCTCAAGGCTGGGCACCCGGCGCTTGCAGGCAATTGCTTAGGCTTTCGGCGCGTAAGCGTTGCACCAGCCTTTAGCCGCGACGGCCTGACCGGCGAAGATGCCGCAACCACCCCATTCGCTTCCCGCCGCGCCCTGGTACAGCGCGCACTTGCTGCAGGCCATGCCGTCGGCGTAACGCGGATATTTGGCTTTATCGACGGTGGCGCCGTCGTGCTTGTAGCCGAGGCTCACAGCCTGCGGACCGGCTTCGTCGACATGCGGCAGGTCGGCGGCGAAAGCGATGCGATTGGCGGCCAGCTGGGCCACGGAGACGGCGGCCACGGCGGACAGACCGCGCTTGAAGAAATTACGTCTGCTGTTATCCATGATGAAGTCCTTAGCGTCTGCAGTGAAGAAAAGAGATGTCAGAGTAACCGATACGCCCGCGCGGGCGTGACCGGTTCTCGTGTGCGGAATGCTGATGATCCCGCAGTGCGTGAGCTTAATCGGCACGGGGCGCGGCGTGCTTGATTTGTTGAACGATATCCCGCAGGCGCTCGGCGTCGGCCGGGCTCGCCACCGGAATGCTGAACTCCAGACGGGTGGCAAGTCCGACGTAACGGTCGGCAATGCGCGCTGCAATGTCGTCATGGCCGGCCACGATGGCGTAGAGGTCGAGCACTTCATCGCTAATCAGCGCCGCCATCTCCGTCCAGCGCTGGGCGCGGGAGAGCGTATTCAACTCGCCGGCCAACGCTTCCAGTCCATGCGCGACGAAGGTCGCCGAGTAAGCCGGCGTGGAACCGTAAAAGGCGATCCGGCCGCGAATCTCTTCGCGCTTGCGGAGCACGGTTTCCTCGTCCGGCCCCGTCGCCACCAGCGGCGCGACAGCGACCGCAAAACCTTCCAGCGAGCGACCCGCGCGCTCGGCGCCACGCTGCACGGCCGGCAGCATCACGGTGCGCAGATAATGCGGGGTACAGACGGGATGCACGCACAGCCCGTCTGCCAGTTCGCCCGCCACCTGACCCATGTAGGGATTAACGGCTGCCAAATGCAGTTTGGGCGCTGGATTCTCCAGCGGCAGCGGTGTGAACACCGGCACGTTGAGGTTGATTTTGTAATGCTCGCTCGCATGTGCGACCGGCGTTTCGGTCTGCCAGGCCTGCCATAAATCGCGTACCGCCCGCAGGTAATCGCGCATCCAGGGGCCGGGTGCAGACCAGCGCATGCCGAAGCGGCGCTCGATATGGCCCTTCACCTGGCTGCCAAGACCTAGCGTAAAGCGCCCTCCGGAGAGCCGCGCCAAGCTCCACGCCGTCATCGCGGTCACGGTCGGGCTGCGCGGGAACGCGATCGCCACTGCGGTACTGACCTCAAGGCGTGTCGTGGCCTGCAAGGCGAGCGTTGAGAGAATGTAGGGGTCGTCCTTGTTGTCGCGCACGCTCAGGCCATCAAAGCCCAGACTCTCGACCAGCGCGGCGTCCTGCGCGACCTGCCGAATATCGAGCGCGCCATCGGCGGCCTTCAGCCCCGAATCCGCTTTGCCCAGCGGTAATACCGTTTCAACGAACATCAAAAACTCCTCAAGACTGAATTAACCCGCACTGCGCCGCCGCGGCTTCGGCAGCGGCAATGCCGCTCAGCCATGCGCCGTGGACGTCGCCCATGTAACACCGCGAGGTGGCCTCGCCGGCAAAAAAAAGTCGTTCACCCACCGGCTCAGCCAGCCGCTGGCGGGCGTCGGCGGCGCCGGGTTGCGCAGCAGCGACATAGCCCCGCACCCAGGGCTCGGCGTCCCAGTTCACCGCCACGCTGGCCGCCGCTGCGCGTTTAAGCTCGTGACCGAACAAGCCCGCGAGTTGCTCGAGCAAAACCTCCCGCATGGTCGCCGCGCCGGCCGCCGCCAGCTCGCGCCCGAACTCACCGCTAAAAATTCCCACCGCGAGTTCGGCACCGGCCGGGCGCAGCAGGAGCTCCAGCGGCGCACACGGCGCGTCTACGGGAAACCACAGGCTAGGCGGCAGATCGCCGAATACCGGCTGCGTGAAAGACAGCGCGAACTTGTTGCTGTGCCCCATCGGCAACGCGTGAATGGCGGCTTCGGTCGCGAACGGCAGCGCCGGTGAAAAGCGAATGACGCCACTGGCGAGCACGCCGGTCGAGGCGGTCACAATTACCGCGCGAGCGCTAATCGGGCCGCGGGCGGTCTGTACCGTGACGCCGTTGGCCGCGCGCCAATCGATGGCGGTGACCGGGGTCGCAAGCTCAATGGGCAAGCCTTGCGCCAGCCGGCTGATGAGATTGCCGTAGCCGCCGGTGACCGGCAGGTCGGCATCGCGCCAAACGTAGCGCGAATAGTCGAGGCTTGAGCCTTGCGCGGGACTCACCCCCTGCTTGGCGGTGAACTCGGCGGCCAGCACATTCGCCCAGCGCGCGTCGCGTTCAATGGCGGATTCGGCCGCCACGTCGAGTCCGCGCGCGCCGCGTTCGGCGATGCGATCGAAGCCGCGCTCGACGGCCTCTGCGCAACTCAGGGCTTCGGCCGCCGACAGCGGCGCGCTGGCGCGGCAGTAGTCTTCGGCCAGCGGCGTGCGGGCGTACTCGAATTGCATTTGATCCGCGAGTTCCCGCAGCGGATTTTCGGCCGGTGAATGAAACCAGTGCGCGCCGCGATCGAAGGGCTGGCCGAAGCTTGAGTTATCACTGACGGCGCGGCCGCCGATGTGTGCGCTGGCCTCGAGCACCAGGGGCTGCACCCGCAGGGACTTCAGGTGGCGAGCGGCCGCGATGCCGGCCGCACCAGCACCGATGATGACGACCTCAGGCGAACACATCACAAGCCGCCGCGCCTTACCGCCGGCTCAAAGCCTCTTCGCGCAACTGTCGCTTGAGAATTTTATTGGTGCCAGACAATGGCAGCGCCTCCAGCCGAATCTCCACACTGCGCGGCACCTTGTAGCCCGCAATGAGCGTGCGGCAATGCGCGACCAGCGCTGCTGCGGTGAGCGTCACGCCTTCATGCGGCACCACGATGGCATGTACGGTTTCGCCTAAGTCCTCGTGCGGCAAACCAATCACCGCGCACTCGCGCACGCCGGGGTGTTCGTGCAGGGCGTTTTCAACCTCACCCGAATACACGTTTTCGCCGCCGGAAATAATCATGTCCTTGATGCGATCGACGAGATAGATAAACCCTTCGTCGTCCATGTAAGCGGCGTCGCCGGTGTGCATCCAGCCGCCGCGCAGGGTGTGGGCAGTGAGTTCGGGCTGCTTCCAGTAGCCCTGCATCACCATCGGCCCGCGCACCTGAATTTCGCCCACCTCACCGCGGGGCATTTCCACATCGTCGTCGTTGCCGATGCGGATTTCGGCGGTGTGAATGGCCTGACCGATGGATTTGATGCGCCCGGCATTCGGGCCGTCGAGCACGTGGTACTTGGGTTGGAGATAGGCCGCCGAGGGCGAGAGTTCGGTCATGCCGTAAGACTGCGTGAAGCGCACCCTCGGCAGCATCACGAGTGCCTTGCGCAGAAGCGCGTCGGGGATGATCGAAGCGCCGTAGGAGATATTCGTCACGCTACTAAAGTCGGTCTTGGCGAAGTCAGGATGATTCAGCAGCCGGTTGATGGTGGTGGGCACCATCAACAGGTGCGTGACGCGGTAGCGCGGCACGGCGTCCAGCAAGGCCGCCACATCAAATCTTGGCATGATGACGCCGGTGCCGAGCGCCACCGTGGTGCTGAAAATTCGGGCGATGCCGGCGGTGTGAAAAACCGGCATCGAGTGGAGGTACACCATGTCCTCGGTGAACTCCATGTTGGGGATCTGCGCCAGCGTATTGGCCACCAGATTGGCATGACTGGTACACACGCCCTTGGGCCGTCCGGTGGTGCCGCCGGTGTACACGAGCGCCAGCAGATCTTCGCCGCCACGGCGGGCATCGGGCACCGGCGCGCGTGCTGCCAGCAGAGTCTCGTAATCCAGTTCGATCTCCGGCACCGCGATGCCGATCACCACCCGCAGCCGTGGCGCGCCGGCTTGCAGCGCGGCGACTCGATGCGCGTATTCGGGCCCAACGATCAGCACCTCGGAGTCCGAATCATTCAGGATGAAAATGAGCTCGGCGTCGGACAGTCGCGTGTTGAGCGGCACCATCACGCCCCCGGCCCAGGGCACCGCGTAGTGGTAGTCGAAATACTCGATGCCCGTGTCCGCCATGATCGACACCGCCGTGCCCTGGCCCACGCCCATGTCCTGCAGCACGCCGGCGAGGCGCGCCACGCGGTCGGCGAATTCCCCCCAGGTGACCGTGCGTTCGCCGCAATGAATGGCGACGCGGTGGGATTTGAGGCGTGCGCCGCGCACCGGCGCCTGTGTGAGATGAAGATGCGACATCGATAGCTCCGCTACAGCAATCAGAAGGGCGGCAGTCTACACGGCGCGTTGTTGAAAGCGGCGCATGTTTCCCCTGCACAGGACTTTGCCTACACTCCGGTTAAGTCCTTATCGGGTACCGCCATGAAGCAGCTTTTTCGCACTCGCACTCAGGGCCACGAGGCTTACGCCAACAGCGGCCTGAAGCGCTGTCTCTCGGCCTTCGACCTCACCCTGCTCGGGATCGGCGCCATCATCGGCACCGGCATTTTTGTCCTCACCGGCATCGCCGCCGCCACCCAGTCGGGGCCGGCGGTGGTGCTGTCCTTCGTCATCGCCGGCGTGGCCTGTGCGTTCGCCGCGCTGGCCTATGCGGAACTCGCGGCCAGCCTCGGCGGCTGCGGTAGCGCCTACGGCTACAGCTACTCGGCCTTCGGCGAATTCATCGCTTTTCTCATTGGCTGGAATCTGCTGCTGGAATACGGGATGTCGGTCGCGGCGGTCGCCAACGGCTGGGCCGGTTATTTTGGCAACGCGCTGCAAGCCATAGGCCTCGCCCTGCCCAAGGCGCTCACCACCCAACCGAGCAACGGCGGCATCGTCAATTTGCCCGCCATGCTGGTGATTTTGCTGCTTATGGGCTTGCTGATTGCGGGGGTGAAAGAATCCGCCCGCTTAAACGCGATCATGGTCGCAATCAAACTCATCACCATCGTGGTGTTTCTGGTGGCAGCCTGCGGCAATGTGGACCCGGCCAACTGGTCGCCCTTCATGCCCTTTGGCTGGTTTACGCGCGGCGAAGACGGTCACACCGTGGGCGTGTTAGCCGGCGCCTCCATGGTGTTTTTTGCCTACATTGGTTTTGATGCGGTGACGACAGCGGCGGAGGAAGCGAAGAACCCGCAGCGCGACTTACCGATCGGCATTCTGGGTTCGCTGGTGTTCTGCACGGTAATTTACATCGCGGTCGCCGGGGTGCTCACCGGCGTCGTGAGCTACACCAAACTCAACGTGGCCTCACCCGTCGCGCAGGCCCTGCTCGAACTCGGGCATCGCTGGGCCTCCGGCATGGTGGCGGCAGGGGTGATTGCCGGCCTGCTCACCGTCATGCTGGTGCTCTACTACGGCCTCACCCGCATTATTTTTGCGATGTCCCGCGACGGCATGTTGCCCGCGCTGTTTAGCCGGGTGAATGAAAAAACGCAGACGCCGGTCACCACTATCGTGTTTGTGGGCGTGCTGTGCGCGCTGTTCGCCGGCTTCATTCCGCTCGGCAAACTGGCGGAACTGGTGAACATCGGCACGCTGTTCGCGTTTGTGATGGTCTGCCTTGGGGTGGTGGTGCTCCGCCATACGCAACCCAATTTGCCGCGCCCGTTCAAAACCCCCTGGAGCCCGTTGGTGCCTTTGCTCGGCGCCGCGTCTTGCACGGCCTTGATGGCGTTTCTCCCACTCGACACCTGGGTCCGTTTCGTAGTGTGGCTCGCGTTGGGGGTGGCGTTCTATTTTCTGTATTCGATGAAACATAGTGCTTTGGCGCTGGAAAGCCCTGCTGCGTGAGCGACGTCCGGCGCATCCGGGTGACCCTTCAGGGCATCACCAGCCCCTGTCTCGAAGCAGGCTTCGGGCACGAGGGCGTGGTCTTTGTGCACGGGAACCCGGGCGCCGGCGAAGACTGGCGGAGTCTGGTCGCAGCAGCGGGGGAATTGATGTTCGCCGTGGCGCCCGACATGCCGGGCTTTGGCACGGCCGATAAGCCGGAAGACTTCGACTACACCATCGAGGGTTATGCGCGGCATCTCGACGCGCTCATCAAGCACCTGCAGCTCGAGCGCGTGCATCTGGTACTCCATGACTTCGGCGGCCCATGGGGGCTGCGCTACGCCGCCACGCATCCGGAAAAAATCGCATCCATCACGCTGATTAACACTGGCGTGCTGGAAGGCTATCGCTGGCACGTGATGGCACGTCTGTGGCAAGTGCCTTACCTCGGCGAATGGCTAATGGCCGCCACCTCGCGGGTCG
>CANFVX010000114.1 GCA_947450495.1 Gammaproteobacteria bacterium | reverse complement strand
GTTGTTATGGGATGACCCGGTCGGCCAGCTGAAACCCCGCGAACCGAAGAACTACGCGCAGGCCCTGCCGGTAAACGAACTCCTGCAAAAAGTGGAGCAGGCAGAAAATATCGCGCCGCAGCTCATCGCGAATGAAGCGCTGGAACCCGTTATCGTCGATCTCCAGGAGCCTGCCGCCGCGGCGCATGCCTCTGGACTTGAGCAGCTTGAATTCGGTGCCCGCCGGCTGGCGGTCGACGACAAGAAGATGATCAACTGCCGCGCCGACCTCAATCAGCTGGTGCCATTCAAGTACAAATGGGCCTGGCAGAAATATCTGAACGCCTGCGCCAATCACTGGATGCCGCAGGAAATCAACATGAACGCGGACGTCTCGCTGTGGAAAAGCCGCGATGGCTTGACCGAAGATGAACGCCTGATCATCAAGCGCAATCTGGGATTCTTCTCCACCGCAGACTCCCTGGTGGCGAACAATCTGGTGTTAGCGGTCTATCGCCACATCACCAACCCCGAATGCCGGCAGTATCTGCTGCGTCAGGCGTTTGAAGAGGCCTTGCACACCCACGCCTACCAGTACTGCATTGAAAGTCTGGGGCTGGATGAAGCAGAAATCTTCAACATGTACCGCGAAATCCCGGCGGTACACGACAAAGCCTCCTGGGCTTTGCGCTTCACCGAAAGTCTGGGCGATCCGACGTTCAGCACCGGCACGACGGCCGCTGACCAACGCTTGCTACGCGACCTGATTGCCTTCTATGTGGTGTTTGAAGGCATCTTCTTCTATGTCGGTTTCGTGCAAGTGCTCTCCATGGGCCGCCGCAACAAGATGACCGGCGTGGCCGAGCAGTTTCAGTACATCCTGCGCGATGAGTCCATGCACATGAACTTCGGCATTGATGTCATCAACCAGATCAAGGTGGAAAATCCCCTGCTGTGGACCGAGCAATTCCAGCGTGAAATTGCGGAACTGATCGACGACGCCATCAAGCTCGAACTGCGCTACGCGCAGGACACCATGCCGCGAGGCGTGCTGGGCCTGAACGTGAACATGTTCGAAGAATATCTTCACTACATCGCGAACCGGCGCTGCGCTCAGATTGGTCTGGCCGAGCAGTATCCGGGTGCCAACAACCCGTTCCCGTGGATGAGCGAGCTCATCGATCTCAAGAAAGAGAAAAACTTCTTTGAGACCCGGGTAACGGAATATCAGACAGGCGGCGCACTTAGCTGGGACTAATTGGGCATTAGACCAGACCTCCACGCATGGAGCTAAGCTGCGTTGCATTGGTCGGCGGCCGGTAAAACGGCCGCCGACCTTTCTTATTCGACGCTATTTCTCTGCTGGCCCTCGTGCAACGCGAGGACCTCTGCCAGCGACTAACTCAACCGAAACCGACCCACGTGGCTCTGCTGCGAGGCCGCGAGTTGCGCCAGATTCTGGCTCGCTTGGGCGATATGCAAAGAGCCCTGCGTGGCCTCAGTGCCGATAATGCGGATGCTTTCGATGCTGGTGGCAATGTGCTGCGCGTTCTGCCGCTGGTATTCCGCTGCCGAAGCAATTTGCGCGTTCATCTCGCGGATGGTGTCGACCATCGAGGTAATTGAATCAATCGAGTGGCCCGCTTGTTGGGCATGAGAAACGCTGTCCTGCGCCTTCTCCAAACCCGACTGCATCACTTCCACCGCCACATTCGCGCCGTGTTGCAGGCGCTCGATCATGGTTTGAATTTCGCGGGTGGATTGCTGGGTACGGCTGGCGAGGCTACGCACCTCGTCTGCCACCACCGCAAATCCGCGTCCCTGCTCACCGGCGCGGGCCGCTTCAATCGCTGCATTCAGCGCCAATAGATTGGTTTGTTCGGCAATGCCACGAATCACGTCAAGTACCTGACCGATGTTGAGGCTGTCGGCCTTGAGGTTGCTCAGGGCTTCCGAAGTCTGCATCACTTCGCCGGCAAGCTCCTCGATCGCGCGGCTGGTGGAACGCACCACCCGGAAGCCCTGCTGAGCTTCCTTGTCGGCATCGTTGGCTGCATCGGCGGCACGCTGCGCTTTCTGCGCCACCGTATCCACCGAACTGGTCATTTCCCGAATGGAGTCCGCAACGCGTTCAGTCTCCGTGCTTTGGCGCGCCATGCCGCTCTTGCTATGCGCGGTAACCGCCGAGAGTTCTTCCGCTGCCGAAGCAATCGTCGCGGAGCTGGCCACGATGGCATCCACCACTTCGATCACGTGCTTGCGGGCCTTGGCGAATTCCCAGGCGATCCAGGACATCTCATCGCGACCTTCGAGATGGCATTGGGGGGTGAGGTCACCTTCGGCCATTTTCTTCAGGGCATTGACGACGACCCGGCTGCGCTCGGCGGCGATACTGCCCAGCAACCAGGCGGCGGCCAAGGGCCCGACCACCGCGACGGCGCCCACGAGGTAGAGCAGCCCTTCCGCGCCCTTGGAAACGACCATCCCTAACAAGTGGAAAACAGCCTGACAAACCAGTCCAAAAATCACCAAGCCCAGCATTTGCTGCCGGGTGTTGAGGCGGGTCACCATATCGTTCATCAAAATCTCTCCAAGCCGCTTACCTGATGCCGGGTCTATCGGCGCTCTTGCGAGATGTCTTGAACGCGATTTCAGTCTGGCAACACGCGCACCCCTTCGCGCGCCGCATATTCGCTGGACCAAGCGATGAGTTGAGATCCTTGCGAGCCGTCAACACAGTACACAGGCAGGCTCTGCGCCCGCAGTAGTTGCGGGAACAGCGGGTCCAGATAGGAGGCCAGCGCCAGGCGCGTGGCAAATGCCGGCACTACCGGCGCCGGGGAGGACTTCAGTAACACGAGCCCCTCTGCGTTCAGCTTCTGCGCGAGACACAGCGCAATCGAATCCGACGTCGTACCCCAGTTCTCAGGCAGTGCCTGGAGAAACGAACAGGCGCTAGCCTCAGGCTGCCAAATGGCGTGCCCCGCCCCAGACGCAAAATCGAGCGGAGAAGCCAGCACCGGCAAAGCCGGCGCCAGCGCGTGGAGTTGCCGCGCATAAAGCGCCATGGCCTGCAGCGCCATGGCATGAGCATCCGCGTCGTTAAAGTGCCAAATGCGCTGCTGCTCACGCACCGCATCGGCATAGGGCCCGCCACCCGGCACCAGCAACCAGCGCTGGTGTTCGTCGGCGGCGATGCACGCGAGCCAATCGCGTAGCGTCGCGCCGCCGGCGAGGCTACCGCCGACCTTGATGACCCACATGCGCCAATTCCGCGCCGGCAAAGACCTCAAGCATGGCCGAGGCCTTGGCCAGCGATTCGGCGTATTCGGCGTCCAGTTCCGAATCCATCACGATGCCGCCGCCGGCCCAGCAATACATGCGCCCGCCATGACACAGGAGTGTGCGGATCGCGATATTGGTATCCATGCGTCCGTCCGCGGCGAGATAGCCGATGGCGCCGCAATAGACACTGCGGCGCTGGGGCTCCAGCTCTTCGATGACTTCCATGGCGCGCAGCTTGGGCGCGCCGGTGATGGAGCCGCCCGGGAAGCAGTCGCGCAACACCGTTAAGGGCGACACGCCGGCGGCGAGCTCGGCCCGCACGGTGCTCACCAGGTGATGCACTTTGGCAAAACTTTCCACGGCAAACAGCTGGGGCACTTGCACGCTGCCGATCACGCTGTGCTTGCCCAAATCGTTACGCAGGAGGTCGACGATCATCACGTTTTCCGCGCGGTCCTTGCTGCTCACGGCCAGCTCTGCGGCCAGCGCCCGGTCTTCCTCCGGCGTGCGGCCGCGCGGTCGCGTCCCTTTGATCGGTCGCGTTTCAACGCTGTTGGCCGCCACTCCGATGAAGCGCTCCGGCGACGAGCTCAGGATTTCGCCATCGGGCAAGGCGAGGTAGGCCGAATAAGGCGCCGGATTGATGGTCCGCAGGCGCTGGTAGGCGTCCCAGGCGTCGCCGCGCACGCTCGCCGAAAAGCGTTGCGTGAGATTGACCTGATACACGTCGCCCTCGCGCAGATAGCGCTTGATGCGCTGCCAGGACTCGGCGTACTGCGCAAAGCTGCGTTCCGGGCCTGCCGGGGAAGTGACCTCAAAAACGCTGCCGAAGGCGGCCGGCGTGACCGGCGGCTGTGCATCCCACGCCCGTCGCACCAGCGCCTCATCGCAGCTCGCCGCCGGATGAATCACCAGTTCTGCCAGCGCTAGCTCGTGGTCCACCACAATGGCCCAGCCATAAAGTCCAATGGCCATCTCTGGCATGTCGAGATCGCGGATGGCGTGCGCCGGCAGTGGCTCGATGCGCCGCCCAAGGTCATAGGCGAAATAGCCCAGCGCGCCACCGGTAAAAATGCCGTCCTCACCGGTCGGCGGTAACAGCCGCGCGAGCGCTGTCTGCAGGATCTCGAAGGGGTCACCCTCGCTTGCGGTTTCACGCGCGCCCTGACTTGTCGTGGTGATCGCACCACGGGTCACCACGGTGGCCAGCGGGTCGCAGGCAATGAGGTCGTAGCGACCGCCCGCGCAGCCGTCGCGGCAGCTGTCCAGATAAATGAACCATGGGCGGTCTTTCAGTCGCCCCAGTCGCGAGGCGACGTCCTTGCAGTACGCAAGGGGAATGCGCTTCAGTCCCATGCGTGCTGATATCCCGCCAAGGCCACCGCCACTGCCGGCGCGTGGTCACTGGCCAAGCCTCGCAGGGTCTCGGGCAGACCGAGCGCGGCGGCGAAATCGAGGTAGGGAAAGCCCTGCTCTGCCGCCAGTTGGCGGGTGAGAAAACGGCCGATGCCGGCGCCCACTACCACGCTGCGCGTGCCTGGTCTCAATGCTTCCACTCGTTCAACTGCCGCCATGAGATGACTACGCTGAAGCCCGGCCAGATGTTCAGCGAGCGCGATAAGATCGGCATGATTCGAGGTATTGGCATCATCGCCCACCATCCGCGCCAGCCGCGCGGCGGATTCAGCCATCGATTTGCCGCGACCGTCGGCGCTGGGCTGCAGATCGACCTCATCGGGCAGCGTGCCGCATAGCCGGTGCACATCCGCCGTGGTCGCAAAATACTCTGCCGCCAGACCTTGCCAGACGCCGGCATACGGTGCGCGCTGAGTCAGCGCCATCACCGGGGTTCTGACCACCCCCTGATACACCAGCTCATCGCTGGCCAGGCGGCTGCGGTCGTCGCGCCCCGCCATCACAATCTGTCCGGCCTCAAGGCGAATGAGATCGGTGGTCGTGCTGCCGACATCGATGAGCAGCGCATCCGGACACACCCGCGCCACCGCGCTCGCCGTCGCGTGCCAGTTCATGGACGCCACCGCGCTCGCGTCCACAGCGTCGCAAGACAACAATCCGGCGTCAGCGGCGTAGACCCGCAGCGCGGCGCCGCCGAGGCGCTGCTGAAACCAATGCGTGATGCCGCTCACGCCCGCATCCCGAGTTGGGAAGAGGTCGCACATCTCGCCGGTCATGGTCAGCGCGTGGCGACACTGCGCCAACGTGATCTCGGACTCGATCTGGCTCACGGCCGATTCCAGTTGGTCGAGACCCTGCCACAGCGGGCACGGAATCGACCATACCCGTAGCAATTCGCCCGCCGCCGACAGTGCCGCGGCTTTGAGATGTGCGCCGCCCACGTCCCACCCGATGAACGCGGCCGACATCAAGACGGCACGCCGCGCCATGACAGTCGCGCGGACGCCTTCCTACAATGGGCCGTTCGCTTTAACTGGAAAATTCGATGCATTGCATCCCCGTACTCGATCTGCTGGCCGGCGAGGTGGTGCGCGCGGTGCGCGGCGACCGCGCCGCTTATCGCCCGCTGGTCTCACCGTTAGTGGAGTCTAGCCTGCCGCTCGCGGTTGCGGCGGCGTTCAATACGCAATTCGCTAGCCGCAGGTTCTATATCGCAGATCTCGACGCCATTCAGGGCCAAGGCTCGAATGCGGCGATGGTGGACATACTGGCCGCCGCCTATCCGGACTGCGAGTGGTGGGTTGATGCCGGGGTCACCGGCGTCGAGGCTTTCGCGCGCTACGCATCGGCCCCGAATATTCGCTGGGTGCTGGGCAGCGAATCCCTCCCCTCCTTCGCGGCCTACGCGGATCTCGCCAAGCGCGAGCGGCGATTTATCCTCTCGCTGGACTCGCGCGCGGGACAGCCGCTGGGGCCTGCTGAACTCTGGACCGAACCGACGCTGTGGCCCGCCGAGGTGATTGCGATGACCCTGTCCCGCGTCGGCGCCAACGAAGGCCCGGACTTCGCGCTGCTGACACAGTTAAGACAGCGCTCGCCCCACACCACGTTGGTGGCCGCCGGCGGCACGCGCCATCGGGCGGATTTGCTGGCCCTGAAAAATCTGGGAGTGAATCACGTGCTGTTGGCGAGCGCCCTGCATAACGGCGGCATCACCGCGGAGGACCTGCGCGGAATGGCGTCCGGAGACGCGCCCCAATCTCGATGAACAAGCCCGCAGCCACGCGCCCTCGCGCGGCCTGCGGGGCTTAACCGGGTCTTACCAGCCGTGGACTTCGCCGTTCCACTTCCAGAAGCTGCCCGTGTTGCTGGCGTTGAGCTTCTTGATGGTGGCCACAATCCCGGCCGCGCTATCGTGCGGCGTGATGTCGGCGCCCGTGCCGCCCATATCGGTTTGCACCCAGCCCGGATGAATCACGCACAGATTCACGCCGTCCTTCACCAGATCGAGCGCGGCGAGTTTCATGAATTTGTTGAGCGCGGCCTTGGTGGCGCTGTAGGCCAGCCCCAGCACCATGTCGAGGGACAGCGCGCCCATCTGCGAGGTAATCGTCACCACTTTGGGATCTGCACTGGCCTTGAGATTGGGTAGCAGCGCCTGCAGCACCCGCACCGGCCCCATGGTGTTCACGCGAAAGGTCTCTTCCCAGCTGTCAAAGTCCATTTTGTAGGTGGTCTGGTCACCATAGTCCGGGCCCAGTACGCCGGCGTTGTTGATGAGCAGATCGATCGCCTGATTCCCCACGTCTTGCGCCAGTTGTGCGACGGCGGCGGCATCCGTGACGTCCAGCGTCAACATGCGCACATCGCCCTTGATCGCGGCGAGCGCCGTGGCGGCCCCCGGATTGCGGCAGCAGGCCAGCACTTTGTCGCCCGCTGCGGCATAAATTTTCACAAGTTCCAGACCAATGCCGCGGTTGGCACCGGTAATCAAGACGGTGGACATCATTTCGCTCCCAACAGTGAGTGATAAACGAGGATAAGCATCAGCGCGTGTCCACCAGCGTTGGCGAGCGGCGCGGGTCAGCAACTTAACCAGCCTTGAGGCCTTAGTCGAGTGTGAATCCTGCGACATCAGCAACGACGCGCGCGAGTCCGCAGCCCAGCGCCCGAACGCTTCACGCCAAGGCCACGCGCCTGTGGCCTGTAGTCCGCGCCAGCCCTGCCCGACGCCGAAGCGACGCGACACAGCGCTCGGCCGCATGGCCGTCCCACAGCACCGGTCGCGTGCCTTTGGGCCAGCGCCCCTCGACGACGCTCGCCAGATGCGCTGCCAGTGCCGGCGTCGGCACGAGCCGATTGGTGCCTTGAGAGATCGTGACCGGGCGCTCGGTGTTTTCGCGCAGCGTCAGGCAGGGGATCCCAAGATAAGTTGTTTCTTCCTGCACGCCACCGGAATCGGTCACCACCGCGGCCGCGCCGCAGACCAGATTCATGAACTGCAGATAGCCCAGCGGGGCAGTGAGAATGATGCCCGGCGCCGCCTCGAGCATGCCTGACAGGCCGAAATCTTCCAGCCGCTTGCGTGTGCGCGGATGCACCGCAAACACGAGCTTCAGATGTGCCGCGCTCGCCAGCAGCTGGTTCACCAAGGGGCGCAGCGCGGCTTCACTATCGACGTTTGAAGGACGGTGCAGCGTCACCACCGCATAGGGTGAATCCAGCAAGCCCAGCGCCTCCCGTGTGCGCTCTGCGGCAATCGCCTCGCGCATCATTTCGTAACTGTCGATCATGATGTTGCCGACAAAATCGATCTTGGCCGCGTCCACGCCTTCGCGCAGTAAATGCACGTCGGCATCGGGTGACGGCGTCCAATAGACATCGCAAATGGCGTCGGTTACGAGCCGGTTGATCTCCTCCGGCATGCGGCGATCGCCGCTGCGCAAACCGGCTTCCAGATGAATTACCGGAATGCCGAGTTTGGCGCCCACCAGCGCGCACGCGGCGGTGCTGTTCACATCCCCCACCACGATGATCCAGTCGGGCCGCTCGCTGAGCGCCACCTTCTCGTAGGCCACCATCACCCCGCCCAGCTGCTCGGCATGGGAACCACTGCCCACTTCCAGATGAAACGCCGGCGGTGGCATTTGCAGGTCGCGAAAAAACGCGTCCGACATATTGGCGTCGTAGTGCTGTCCCGTATGGACAATCACGGGCGCGGCCCAGTCGGTGTGGCAGAGCGCGCGATAAAGCGGCGCCACTTTCATGAAATTCGGGCGGGCAGCGGCAATCAAATGAACTTTCAGCACGGCAGGCTCCAGAGGTAGTCATCACGGCGTTGCGGATGGCCAGACTGTAGAGACAAGCGTTAGCGGTGTTGGGCGAGCGGGATCAGGTTTAGGGCAGATTGCAGCCTTTGCCGGCGGAGCCTGATCGCAGGCAAAAAAAAGCCCCACCTCGCGGTGGGGCCAGCGTTCGTTCAAGCAGAGAAATCGAGGCGACTTATTTGTGCGCCTGGAACGGATGGTCGACGGAACCCTTCTGGGCGACGACGGTGGCGGCCTTCGGCTCACGGGCGACGGCGCGCTTGATGGACTCTTTCACGGCCTGGTAGTTGTAGTCCTGGATCTTCTTGTCGTCTTCGGCGAGCCAGTGAATGAACACGCCCACGCAGATGAAGATGTCGTCGGCTTCGGCGGCCGGGATGGTGCCGTCTTCAACGGAGTCGGCAACGGCCATCGCCACGCCACGCTGGGCGGGGCCGAACATCTGCACGGCCTGCTTGGAGCCTTTGATCGTGACCTTGTTGAACATCACGGTGTTGGGCTTGGTGAGCAGGTTTGGCGCAACCACGGCGAGCAGGCTGCTAAAGCCGTCCTTGTTGTTGGTCACGCAGTTGCAAAACGCCGCTTCGGCGGCGCTGCCACGGGGTCCCATGATGAGGTCGATGTGCGCGACTTCGTTGCCATCGCCCACGAGGGATTCGCCAACCAGAACTCCGTCGATAACGGCCATGATTCATCTCCTGAATGTATTAAGGGAACTTGCTTGCCAGCGCTGTTCGCGCCAGCCGGTGTTGAGAGCCACCCTGCTCGTCCACCGCGCCACCGGGACACTGCAGCCTACTCCGGAGGGGGTCGACACTCGCGCAGGGCCTGCGCCAATTCAAATGCGAAAAGACTGGCGACGGTGAGGTCAGCG
>CANFVX010000113.1 GCA_947450495.1 Gammaproteobacteria bacterium | reverse complement strand
CGGCGCCCACGCCGGATGAATCAGGCCGGAGGGCAGCGGGAAGGTGGGCGAGCGCGCCAGACCTTCCATCGGAACCCCCGCCGCCATCTCCTGCCAGTGGTGTGCGGCGTAGTCGAGCGTGATGTCGCCGCCAATCGAGCAGCCGATGATCACGGGGTTTTTGAGCTTCAGCGTCTTCACAAACGCGTGCACGAA
Source organism: Gammaproteobacteria bacterium (assembly GCA_947450495.1). GTDB lineage: Bacteria > Pseudomonadota > Gammaproteobacteria. The sequence continues at coordinate 9,248 of CANFVX010000113.1, read as the reverse complement.
TTCGGCGTGCTCGTGAATCTTGCGGTGCTGTTTCCACTTCACCGGATAAGAGCGGGAATGGCCCGGCAAATCGAGCGCGTAGGCGTGAAAACCACGCTCGGCCAGCAGCGGCAACAGGTACTGATATTCCAGCGAGGACGCGCCGGCGGTGTGGATACAAACGATCGGCTGGCCTTCGCCAAGTTCATCGTAAAAAGTGCGCGTGCCCTTAACTTTGACGTAGTGGCCGCGAATGTCTTCTGGGGTCAACATCGGGTGTTCTCCTCGAATTCGACTCAGCGCTGCTTGGCAGCGGCTTGCAGGGTGTAGGCCAACTGGAACATCGCCTCGGTCATGCGACCGGCTTCCAGCAAGTTGCCTTCGGTGCGAATGGACACTTCAAGCTCTCCGACGCGCTTCAAGTCCGGGTCATCGCTGAAGTCGCGCTTGCCGGGATAGGTGAGATCCGCCCAGCGGCGCTTGCCGGACAGCAACTGCTTCCAGGCGGCCTCGGTGCCCGCAAATTTGAAGGTGTAGCCAAAGGGCGGCACGGCGGTCGCATGGTCGATCACTTTGCCGCGATAGACCTTCAGCCACAGGCGGTCGGCGTCGACTTCGAGCAGCACCGAGCCGTCGAACCATTGGGTTTGGGTGCGGAAATCCGCGTTGGCGTTCAGCGCCTTTACGAATCGCGTCTGCAATGCCTCGTTGGCAAGAAACGACATGGATTGCTCTCCCTTTTGAGTAATGAACGCACCGCACGCAAGCGGCGCGGGTACACGCGAAAAATCGGCGCGGCTGGGCCGTGCTGATCCGGCCGGCATTCTCACGGCCGGCTTGTGTTCAATGCAAGAAAAAGCCACAAACTCCTTGTGTTATCGCTTTAAGCGCGAGCTGACTTTGCGAGAACTACTAGCTGCAAGAAGCCCTTTCCCGCTTTGCTTGACAGCCCACGAGCGCGGTTGTTCTACTGCCCCCGCCTTGTGATTAACGCCCTAGAAGAAGGGGAGAAAAACCATGTTTGATACGTCCTGGATGACCCGCTGGCAAAGCGCGGTCAACACCAACGGCCCAATGAGCTGGCTCGGCAAGCACCTCACTGCCGACATCCTGCTCGGCTTTGGCGAGAAGCAATTTGTTGTGAATTTCCGTAACGGCAAGGTGGCGAGCTTCACCGATCAGCTTGGACCGGAAACCTGCTATCAGCTCGCGCTCAAGGCCCCGGCCGAAAGCTGGGCGAAGTTCTGCGAGAAAATGCCGCCCCCGATGTACAACGACATCTGGGCGATGGCGCATCCGCTCCACGGCCGGCTGCAGATGGAAGGCGACCAGAAAGTACTCTGGCAGAACATGCGCGCCATGTTCTGGGCCTTCGACCGCATGCGCGAAGTCTGAATCCAGCCCGCTACGAAGAACCAAGGGAGACTCCCAGTGGCCAAGATTGAACCCATAGTCGGTCGGTATATCTGGGTGCCGTATGAAGGCACCGAATACCGCATGTATTTTGAAGAAGCCGGCAACCCGAACGGCATCCCGATGATCTGCCTCCACACCGCCGGCACCGATGGTCGCGAATGGCGCCATCAGCTCTGCGACGAGAAGATCAACAAAGACTTCCGCGTGATCGCCATCGACCTGCCGCGTCACGGCAAGTCGATTCCGCCTTATGAGTGGTATCAGGAAAACGAGGAATACAAACTCACCGCCAAGTACTACTCCGGCATCATCATGGCGTTCTCCAAGGCTCTGGGCCTGGACAAGCCGGTGATCATGGGCAGCTCGATGGGCGGCAACATCTGCCTCCATCTCGCCCGCGATTACGAAGACGAAGTCAGCGCGCTGATCGCGGTGGAAGCCTGCGAATGGTCGCCGGGCTGGCACCTCGACTGGCTGCGTCACGCCCACATCCACGGTGGCGAAGTATGCGCGACCTCCGTGTTTGGCCTGATGGCCCCGCAGAGCCCGGACAAATACCGTTGGGAAACCTGGTGGTACTACTCCCAGGGCGGCCCGGGGATCTTCAAGGGCGACCTCTACTTCTACAGCTATGACCACGACTTCCGCGGTCAGACCCAGAAGCTGTCGGGCAAGGTGCCGATTTACTACATGACCGGCGTTTACGATTTCGCCTGCACCCCGGAAATGACCGAGGAAGCTGCGCGCAATACCAAGAACTCCGAGTGCATCATCATGGAAGAAATCGGCCACTTCCCGATGAGCGAAAACCCGGAAGTCTTCAACCGCTACCTCTACCCGGTGCTCGAGAAAATCGTCGCCGCCGCGAAGTAAACGGCTGATGGCCTAAAGGCCCCAACGCCCGTCCGGGCAACCGGTCGGGCGTTTTTATTTTGTGGCGCTGCGCAGAACGAGCTCACCCTCCGCTGTCTCGCCGCCCGCGTAGAGGACGTCGTCATGCTGCTTCGCCTCCTGCCCGCCCTCCTGCCGTCATGGCGCTTCTTCGACCGCATCGGCCCCTCTCCGCGCATCGACTATGCGTGGCTGGGCGCTACAGATTCCCCTGAACACGCGCAATGGCAAGCCTTTCGCCCGCTGCCCGCGCGCCTCTCGTGGTGGCAGTTCGTGCGGCGACTGTTCTGGAATCCTTACTGGAACGAAACGCTGTTCATCGTCCGTTGCGCGGAGCGGATGCTGGAAGGCGAAACAGGTTTTCCCGAGGCAGAAATTCAGCGTCGCTTGCAGCGCGCGGCACAGCGCGGCGAGTTGTCCGCCGGTACCGCCCGCCCACACCAGCGTCTGGTATTCCGCCTTCGGGCGGTGATGCCGGACGAGTCCCGGCCTGAAGGACAAGTGGTGTTCGTCTCGGCGCCGCTGCCGCTCGGCGAATCGGCGAGCCCATGACGCTCGAGAGCGCGCTGCGCATGACCGAGATCCTGCTGGGCTGCGCGCTGCTTCAACAAAGTCTTGAGCACTGCGTGGGGCCGCGCGATGAACAGCGTGTCGCCGTGCCGCGCGCGTTGCTGTGTGTGGCGCTCGCCCTCGGCTTCCTGCCGCTGTTGGTCGAGTGCCTTTTGCTCGGCTTCTCCGCGCTGACCCTGCGGCGCTTCGACGGCCCCTACAACGGCGGCAGCGACCGCATGAGCGTGCTTATTCTGATCTGCATCTGTCTGACCCACCTTGCGCCCACGCTGCGTCTGCAAGAGGCGAGCTTTGGCTACCTGGGCGTGCAGCTCGTGCTCTCCTATGCGATGGCCGGCTGGGTGAAAGCGGTGAATCCCGAATGGCGGAACGGTGAAGCGCTACGCAAGGTCTTCGCGCGATCGGCCTATCCGGTGGCGGAGAATCTTCGCGCCCTCGCCCGCGCGCCGTGCCTCATGCATCGCATGGGCTGGACGGTGGTGGTGTTTGAGCTGGCCTTTCCGCTGGCGCTGTTCAATCGCGGCGCGCTGGCGGTGGCGCTGGTGCTAGCCGCGCTCTTCCACGCCGCCAACGCCTGCCTGTTTGGCCTGAACCGCTTCCTGTGGATCTGGCTTTGCGCCTATCCCTCGCTGTGGTGGTTGCAGAGCCGATTGTTCAGCGCCTGATCTCGAGCCGCCGGCCAAGCGTCGCTGGCAAGGGTAATTCGCGGTGCGCGGCGAGCACTGCCTGCAGGCGGGCGTAGCTCTCGGGGGGCATCGGCACGCTGCGCCGGGTGCTAAGCGACACATGCAGAAAAAGGATTTCCTGCGTCGCGGCCAACGCATTCTCACCCGCGTGATACACGCAGGCGTGGAGATGAATCAGTTTTTCGCTGCAGTCGAGCAGGCGCGTGGTCACGCGCAACGCATCGTTGGCCAGCAGTTCGCGGTGGTAGTCCACGTTGCAGCCGGTGGCAAAGATCGAGCCCACACCCGCCTTGGTGTAGTCCCAGCCGAGGCCCACATAATCGAAAAACGGGTCGCTGCCACGATCAAATGCCGTCATGTAGAAGGCCACGTTCATGTGGCCGTTAGGATCGATCCAGGCGGGGTCGACCCTGAGTTGCGCTTCAAACGGCGCGGGGATTGCGGTCATTACACGCACTCTCCAAATTGGCGTAAGTCGAAGTCGGTTACGGTGTTGCGGAGCAAGGCCAGCTGCCAGTCGCGGCTCTCGGCATAAGCCTCGACAAACGCCTCGCCAAAAATCTCCCGGGCAAAGGCAGATGCGCGCCAGTTGGCAATGGTCTGCTCAAATTGCAGCGGGAACGGAACGGCGCGATGCGGGCTGGTCGCCGCGTCCCCCACCACGGCGGGCGTGGGCGTCAGCGCTTCTTCCAGTCCGCGACGACCGGCCGCGAGGACCGCCGCCAGACATAAATGCGGATGGACATCGGCGCCCGGTAAACGGCACTCGATGCGGGTTAAGCCCGGGCTCGCATTTACCACCCGCCACGCGCAGGTCTTATTGTCGATGCCCCAGGCGTTGACCTGCGGTGCAAACGACGGCCCCGCGAAACGCTTGCTCGAATTGAGATAGGGCAGATGCAGCAGCGTGAGTTCGGGCGTGTAGCGCTGCAGGCCGCCGATGAAGTGTCGCAGGCTGAGGCTGAGACGGTCGGGCGCTGCGGCGTCCGCGAAACTTGGCTGCTCGTTCCTGCGCAGCGACAGATTGAGATGCGCGCCGGCCGACTCGAAGCCGTCGGCCACCCGCGCCATGAACACCGCCAGCAGCCCGTGCTGCCGGGCCAGCGTCTTGGCAATCGCCTTGAACACCACCGCCCGATCGGCAATCGCTACATCCATCGCCGGCGCCAGCGCGGCCTCCAGCAGCCCGCTGAATTCGGCATGCACGGATTCAAGCGCAAACCCCGCGCGCTTGACCGCCTCCCGCAGTTCACCCAGCAGCGGCGTCAGCAAACTCTGATCGACATAGGAATACATGCGGGAGAGTTCGGGCAGACGCGTCAGTTGCGAAGGCGCTTTGTCTCGCAGTGACTCCGGCGTTTCGCGCAGCAGATGAAACTCGTATTCGTAAGCGCCGAAAGCGGTAAAGCCGAGTGCGCCAAGTGCGGCGAGTTCGCGCTCGAGCATGGCGCGCGGACAAAACGCGCGGTGCGCGTCCACCAGACTGCCGAGCACCAGCAGGCTGTCGGGCGAATGTCCAAAGGCGTCGCCGTAAATGGCGCGCGCATCGGCCCGCAGCTGCGCGTCGCGGTAACCGTTGGCAGGATTCTGGAAGCGGCCGGTGTCGATGGGACGCTCGGCGCTGTCGGTGGCAAAGATGGCGCTGGTCATGGCCACGCCCGCGTCAAACGCGGCAGGCAATTCCGTGATGCTGAGTTGCTTGGCGCGAAGCCGGCCGTGCCAATCGATCGCTGCCAGCGAGAAGTGGTCCAGTCCAGAGGCGAGCGCCGCCGCAAGGCGCGGCGGCAGTGAAGAGGCCATGCGCTTAGGCGACGGGGAAAATCTTGCCCGGATTGAGAATTCCCTTCGGATCCAGCGCCAACTTCAAGCGCTGCATGAGCGCGATTTCGGCGTCGGTCCGACTTAAGGGCAGATAGTCGATTTTCTCGGTGCCAATGCCATGTTCGGCCGAAACCGACCCGCCAACGGGCTGCAGCGGCTCGTAGACGCAGGCGTTCACGCGCTTGTGGTGCTCGTGCGCGGCCGAGCCCACCGCGATCGCGAAGTGGATATTGCCGTCGCCGATGTGGCCCAGCGTGAAGCAGTGGTGGTCGGGATAGGCTTCATGCAGGCGCCGCTTCACTTCGGTCACATAGGCGTCCATATCGCCAATCGCGAGACTCACGTCGTAGAGAAACGCCGGGCCGTAGCGGAAGAAGTTGTCGACCGAATCCCGAATCCGCCACATCGCGCGGCGTTCGTTTTCGGATTTGGCCACCGCAGCGTCGACCACCAGGCCTTGTTCGAGCGCTTCCATCATCACGGCTTCGAAGCGCTCGGCGTCGTTGGCGTGGCCGGTACCCAGGGCTTCGCACAGCACGAAATGCGTGTGTTCCACCGGCACCGGCCGGGTGTTGGTGGCGGGCGCGGTGGTGACGAGCTCGTAGTAGTCGCGCCACATCACTTCAAACGAGCACAGCGCGCCGCCCATGGAGCGATCGATGTGGCGCAGGAACGCCGCCACGCTGGCAAAGTCGTCAAACGCGGCGAACGCGGTTTGCACGCCCTGCGCCATTTCGCGCAGCCGAATCACCACGCGCGTCACCAGGCCCAGCGTGCCTTCGGAGCCAATGAACAGATGCTTCAAATCGTAGCCGGCGTTGTTCTTGATCATCTTGTTGAGCGAGGTGATGACCGTGCCGTCGGCGAGTACCGCTTCCAGCCCCAGCACGTTCTCGCGCGTCATGCCGAAGCGAATCACGCGATTGCCGCCGGCGTTGGTCGACACGTTGCCGCCAATCTGGCAGGTGCCGCGGGCGCCGAGGTCCATGGGGAACATGAGGCCGATTTTCTCGGCTTCCTGCTGCAGTTTTTCCAGCGGCACACCGGCCTGCACGGTCATCGTGCGACCCACGGGGTCGACTTCTTCGATGCGGTTCATGCGTTCCAGCGAGAGCACCACATCGGTCGTGCCGCCGTTGCAGCCCTGCACCAGACCGGTGAGGCCACCGTGCGGCACGACGGTTTGTCCGAGTTCGTTACAGAGTTTGAGCACCGCCGAGACTTCTGCGGTGGAGGCCGGGCGCGCGATGCATTTGGCGACGATGGGCTCCTGGCGCCAGACGTGAATCATGCGGTTGCTCACATCCTCACCGGTCAATACGCCGGTGGGGCCGAGAAGTTCGCGCAACTGTTGGACGATATCGCTCATGCTCAACGCTCCTCGGCGGCCACCGCCGCCATGCTCAAAGACGGGATTTGGCCAGCGCCTGATCGAGATCCCACAGAATGTCGTCGCAGGTCTCGAGGCCCACTGAAATTCGAATCATGTCTGGCCCGACGCCAGCGGAAATTTGCTGTTCTTCAGACAACTGGCGGTGCGTGGTAGAGGCCGGATGGATAACAAGAGTCTTCGCGTCGCCCACGTTGGCGAGGTGGCTTAAGAACTGCACGTTCTCGATGAACTTCACACCCGCCGCCTGACCGCCCTTGATGCCGAAGGACATCACCGCGCTCGCGCCTTTCGGCAGATATTTTTGCGCACGATCGTAGTAGCGATCGCCCTTCAGGCTCGGGTAGCGCACCCAACTGACCTGCGGGTGATCTTTCAAAAACTCGGCAACCCGGGCCGCGTTCTGCACGTGGCGGTCCATGCGCAAGGGCAAGGTCTCCAGGCCCTGTAACAGCAGGAAAGCATTGAACGGGCTTAAAGCCGGCCCGAGCGTGCGGAGCGCTTCCATGCGGGCTTTCATGGTGAAGCCGAAGTCGCCAAAGGTTTCGTAGAACTTCACGCCGTGGTAGCCGCGCGAGGGTTCGATCATGTCCGGGAAGCGGCCGTTATCCCAGGGGAATTTGCCCGATTCCACCAACACGCCGCCGATTGAGGTGCCGTGCCCGCCGATGAACTTGGTAGCCGAATGCACCACCAGATCCGCGCCCCATTCAAACGGCCGGCACAGATAGGGCGTGGGGAAAGTGTTGTCCACCACCAACGGCACGCCGGCCGCGCGGGTAACCGCCGAGACGGCTTCGATATCCAGCACGTTGACCTGCGGATTGCCGACGGTTTCGGCATAGACCGCCTTGGTCTTGGGGCCGATGGCGGCCGCGATGGCGTCCATGTCGTCGATGTCGACGAAGGTGGTTTCGATGCCCATGCGCCGGAAATTTACATCGAACTGCGAATAGGTCCCGCCGTAGAGCGTTTTGGACGACACGAGGTTGTCGCCGGCCTGCAGCAGGGTCAGCAGCGTGACCATTTGCGCCGACATGCCGGAACTCACCGCCAAGCCAGCGCGCCCACCTTCCAGCGCCGCCATGCGTTCTTCAAACACCGCGTTGGTGGGATTGGAAAGTCGGCTGTAGACGTTTCCGAAGGTCTGCAGATTAAACAGACTGGCTGCGTGGTCTGCGCTGTCGAACACGTAGGAGGTGGTCTGGTAGATCGGCCCTACGCGCGAGCCGGTGGCGGCGTCGGGGATTTGGCCTGCGTGCAGGCAGAGAGTCTCGAAACCGAATTCGCGATCAGCCATGGGGATGCTCAGTTAGCGACGTGCCGTGGCCGTCGCGAAGAAATGACTTTGGTATTCACGCCCACAAAATTAAGCCCGCCGAAGAGGCGCGCGTGTTCAATTTTGACGCAGCGGTCGATCACGACCTCAAGCCCGGCGTCGCGGGCGGTGTGCGCCGCGTCCATGTTGATGACGCCCAACTGCATCCAAAGCACGCGGGCCTTGATCGCGATGGCGTCCCGCGCGATCGCCGGAATTTCCGGGCTGGCGCGAAAGCAGTCAATGATATCGATGGGCTCGGGAACATCGAGCAGGCTGGGATAGCACACTTCGCCCAGCACCTCGGTGTAAGCCGGATTCACCGGAATCACGCGATAGCCGTGCTCCTGCATGTACTTCGCGGCGAAATTACTCGGGCGGTGCCAGTGGGCAGACAGGCCGACCACGGCGATGGTCTTCGCCTCCCCCAGCACCCGCCGCAGGGTGGGGATATCAGTCTCGAATTCGGCGTCGATAGCGGACATGGTGTCGCCCTATTTCGTTGACGTTGCGCGTGCCGAGCAAGGCCATATCGCGATTGATTTCAGCCTTGAGCAACTGCAGCGCGCGATCCACGCCCGCCTCGCCGCCGGCCCCCAAGCCAAAGAGATAGCAACGACCAGTCATGCAGGCCTTCGCGCCGAGCGCGAGCGCCTTGATGACATCGGTGCCACGGCGCACGCCGCCATCCAGAATCACCTCCACCCGATCGCCCACCGCTTCGACAATTTCCGGCAGCACTTCGATGGGCGCCGGCACATGGTCGAGCTGACGGCCGCCGTGGTTGGAAACAATCACCGCGGTCGCGCCGATATCGACCGCGCGCTTGGCGTCGTCCACGGTCAGAATGCCCTTCACCGCAAAGGGCCCGTTCCACTGTTGCACCATGATTTCGGCGTCGGCCCAGGTAACGCTGCGGTCGAACTGCTCGCCGATGTAGGCCTGCAGCGTGTTCACGTCGCCCGGGCGCGCGGCCGGCACGCGGTGCGCGACGTTGGCCAGCGTAAAGGGGTCGGAGCTGAGATGCGCGGCCGACCACAAGGGGCGGAACGGAAAATCCATCCAGCTACGGAGCGACAGCTTTGGCGGCACGGTCATGCCGGTGCGGAGATCCCGCTCGCGGTTGCCGGTCAGCGGTAGATCGATGGTGAGGCAGAGCGCGTGGTAGTGGGCCTCG
>CANFVX010000112.1 GCA_947450495.1 Gammaproteobacteria bacterium | reverse complement strand
TTACCGTGAAAGATGCCGTTGATGAAGGTCCGATCACCTACACGGCCAAGGACACCACCGACAACATCACGGTGACGGCCACCGCGCAGCTGACTTTCACCCCATTGACCGCGCCGACGGTTGCCAAGAGTTTCAGTCCCTCGACGATCGGAGACCTGGGGACTTCAATCCTGACCGTCACCCTGACCAACCCCAACACCACCGCTCTTAGCGGCGCCGCTTTTCAGGACACCTATCCCGTGACCGGCAGCCTGACCAACACCTCGCCGCTGGTGCTCACCAATACCTGCGGTGGATCCAATCCGCAGACGGTGGCGGGCGGCACGTTACTCGACCTCGTCGGCGGGACCGTACCCGCCTCAGGCAGTTGCACGGTCAGCGTGCAGGTAACGGCTAATGGCGCCAGCGGGAATATTGTGAACAGCACGGGCCTTGTGACCTCGCTGAACGCGAGTGACGGCGTCAGTGCGTCGGGCACGCTGAGCAATCTCAATATTGACCCCGCACTCTCATCGGTGGTCGCCTCACCAACCTCGGTTGAGGCCGATGGCACCACCACATCGACCATCACCGTCACGCTGCTGGATGGTTCAGGCGCGCCGATGCTGGACCTTGCCGTGAGCCTGACGGCCGGTAGCGGAACGTCAACCATCACCGGTCCGGTCTCCACCAACAGCAACCTGACGGACGACAACGGGCAGGTGACTTTTACGGTCAAGGACGCGGCCGCCGAAACCGTGACCTACACCGCCAAAGACACGACCGACAACGTTACCGTCAGCCAGACCGCAGCCGTAACCTTCACCGCGCCTCAATCAACGGTTTCCTCGATCAACTGTTCCGCCACCTGCACCCAGGCTTTGAGCGCCTCAACGGTATCCTGGGTCGTCACCTTCAATCGCAGCGTGACCGGCGTTAGCGCAAGCGCTTTCACGCTCGCGTCGAGCGGGCTCACCGGCGCGTATATTTCCTCTGTTACCGGTAGCGGAACGACCTGGACAGTCACCGCCAACGTTGGCGTCGGCAGCGGCACGCTAGGGCTCAACCAGACCGGCGCGGGCGCGGTATCGCCCACCCTGACGGGCACTTTTACCGGTCAGGTCTATACCCTGATCAGCGCCTCGGCGCTGGCGATCTACCGGTTTGATGAGAGCAGTTGGACCGGCACGCCTTCGCAGGTGCTGGACAGCTCCGGTAACAGCAACCATGCGCAGGCCAAAAATGGCGCGACGACCGCCACGATTAGCCCCAGCCCCGCCATCACCACCAATCCCGGCACCTGCCGCTACGGGGTGATGAGCAGTGCGACGGTGACCAACGGCTACGTGGCCACCCCGCTCGCCAACCTCACGACCGATTTCACGGTGGCCGGGTGGATCTACTCAACCAATGTGGGCACCGTCGGACAGCGGATCCTGGCCGACGACGCGGCCGGTTCTACTGGCTTTGCGTTCAGTCTGGGCGATTTGGCGAGCGGCAAGCTGCGCTTCTACAACCGGGGCGTCAGCCCGGTGAATCTCGATTCAAGCTATGTGCTGTCCAACAACACCTGGTACTTCGTGGCCGCCAGCGCCAACATCGTCAGCAAGCAGCGCACGATTTACATTTTCAACGCCGCCGGCGCCCTGCTCTCCTCATCCACCGACACCTACACCGGCACCTGGGGCGTGGATGCGGGTACAACCAACATTGGCAATTCCGGGTCGTTCTATTTCAAAGGGTATCTGGATGAAATTCAGGTTTATCCCCGCGTTCTGAACCAAACCGCCCTGACCAGTCTGGTAACGCAGACGCACACCTGCCCCGTCATCACGGGCCCCGATCACTTTGCCATTTCGCACAGCGGCAGCGGCGTTACCTGCACCCCAAGCTCGGTGGTTATCACCGCCCACAACGCCGACCATTCCACCTTTAGCGGTTACAGCAACACCGCCACCCTGAGCACGTCGACCGGCCGCGGCGACTGGTCGCTCCTCAGCGGCAGCGGCACCCTGAATAACGGCACCACCAACGACGGCGCCGCAACCTACGCGTTCGCCGGCGCGGATAACGGCGTCGTGACGCTGGGGCTCAAGGACACCACGGCCGAGACGCTCAGCATCAATATCGTGGAAGGCACGGTAACGGAAACCAGCGGGAGCGCGATCACGAGCGAGGATCCCGCGCTCAGTTTTGCGACCAGCGGCTTCGAGTTTCGGGCCGACGGCGTGGCCAATGCCATCGGCACCCAAATCGCCGGCAAACCTTCCAGTACTTCGCCCGGCGCGCAAACGCTCAGCCTGCGCGCCATCAAGACCAGCGATGCCACCGGCGTTTGTCAGGCGGCGTTGGCAGGAAATCAAACCGTGCAGTTCGGCTACGAATGCGTGTCGCCTGCCACCTGTAGCGCCGCGTCGCTCACAGTGACCGGCAGCGGCAGCGGCACCGCCATTGCCGGCAACGCGGGAGGCAGCGTCGGGAGCTACGCCAGCGTGGCCATGACTTTTGCAGCCGACGGCACGGCGTCTTTCAACAGCACCTACAACGATGCCGGGAGCGTCAAGCTCTACGCCCGCTACAACATCCCGCTGGGCGACGGGACCGCCTCCGGCAACTTCATGGCCGGCGCCAGTAATCCGTATGTGTCCCGCCCCTTCGGCTTCGACTTCAGCGTGAGCGGCAACCCCGCCGCCACCAGCAGCAGCGGCACGAAGTTTGTGAAGGCAGGGAGTGCGTTCAACGGGACCGCCCGCGCGGTGGTGTGGTCGGCCAGCGATGACACCAACAACGACGGCATGCCGGACGGGATGACCAGCGGCGACAGCAACCCCGGCAACAACGCCACCCTGAGCGACAATGCGACCACACAGAACTTCGCGCCCAGCGGCACACTGACCCTCAGCTCCACGCTTTACGCGCCGAGCGACGGCGCCCATCCGGGCCTCACCGGCAGCCCAACGGCGCTCTTCAGTGCAGGGACCGCAACGCTCACGGGCATGCAGTACAACGAAGTCGGGATTATCGAAATCACCGCCGCGCAGGCCGGGGACTATCTCGGCATCGGCAGCAGCGCAACGGCCAATATCAGGGGCGGCAGCGGCTACGTGGGACGTTTCTATCCGGCGCGCTTCACGGTGGCCGCGAACACGCCGAGCTTCGCTAACACGTGCAGCAGCGGCCCTTTCAGCTACCTCGGCCAGCCGGTGTATTTCAACGCCGCCCCGGTGCTGTCGGTCACCGCGGTGAACACCGGCGGCACCACCAGCAGTAACTACACCACCAGCGGCTTCTACAAGCTCAGCACCAGCTTGGCGGGTCGCAGCTATACCAATACGGGCTCGCATCCGCTCACCCTCGTCACGGGCGGTGGCGTCACGCTGGCCGGCGATACCAGCGGCATCGGCACCGCAACCCTGACGCTGGCGAGCGGCACCAGCGGCGACGCCATCACCTATACAAAAGGCAGCACGGAAGCGCCGTTCAGTGCCAGCGTCACCGCCAATTTCCCGGCCGCCGCCCTCACCGACAGCGACGGCGTGTGCTACGACAGCAACAACGACGGCGTCTGCGAGGCCTTTCCCATCGCCGGCATCACCGGCGCGAATTTGCGCTATGGCCGGCTCGTCACCGACAACGCGTTTGGCCCTGAAACAATGCCGCTCACGCCTGCGGTCTACGCCCAGTACTTCAACGGCAGCGGCTATGTGATGAATAGCGCCGACAGCTGCACGGTGCTTACCGCCGCGGCCTTCGACTTCGGCAGCGGCAGCTACACCGCAAGCCCCGCACAAGGCGTGATGAGCTTCCCCATTGGCAGCGGCACCTCTACCGCCTCACTCAGCAGCAGCACGCTGAGTGCCGGCGCACTGGGGCTTACGCTGAGCGCGCCCGGCGCAGGCAAAGTGGGCGAAATCGACTATGGGATTAACCTCACGACCGCCGGCGCGACCTGGCTGCAGGACGACTGGAACGGCGACGGCACGCGCACCGACGACCCGCACGCCCGCGCCAGCTTTGGCATTTACAAAGGCACCGGCAAAGTCATTTTCCGTCGCGACCAGTGGTAGTGCGCCGGGGAGTCGGGCAGCCGGTGTGCCACCGGCCGGCGATATCTTCGCGCTATTGCCAGCCGTTCTCCTGATGGTCTTCAAGCACGGGCACGCCGTTTCTCTAGCGCCGGTCTCGAAATGATTCGCCACCGCGCCGGTGAATAATTTCGAGACCGGCTCTAGTATCTTCCGCAGCAGGCGGTAGCCATTCGCCAATCCCGGCGAGCTGACAGATCCCTGCCAAAACATGGAGAAAAACAGACATGCAGCGCATCGCATCTCGCTGGTCGGCATCAGCACTTTCCACCGTTCTTGGCTTGGCCACCTTGGCCACCTTGGCCACCTTGGCCGCCTCTGGCGCCAATGCCAGTGAACAAACCGCGGCGGCGGCTACGGCCAGCGTGGCCGCCAAAGCCTCCAGCCAGACGGAAAAACCCCTGGCAATCGCGGCTTCCAGCCCGGATCTGAAATGGGGCGCGTGCCCCGCGCTCTTTCCGGCCGGATGCGAGATCGCAGTCCTGCACGGCAACCCGGCGCAACCGAATGCAGACATCTACCTGCGGGTCCCGGGCAATTATGTGATTCCCGCGCACTCGCACACATCGGCTGAACGCATGGTGCTGGTGACTGGCCAGCTCAAGCTCCAGTACAAGGGCTCGAGCATGACCACGCTCAATTCAGGCGAATATGCCTTCGGTCCGGCCAGCCTCCCGCACAAGGTCGAGTGCGTCAGCAAGACGCCCTGCACGCTGTTTATTGCCTTTGAAGGCCCGGTGGACGCCCACGCCTTCGCCGGCAGCTTCGAATAGCGGGCGGCGTAGCTCGTCAACCGCCGCGCCGACGCTTTCACTGCGCCGGCGTCCCTCTATCGTGAGGTCTCCTGTGGACTCAGGGGCCCGCACTCAGCGGCGATAGTCGGCCACGTAATCGGGTACCGGGTAGTCCGCCGTCTGCTTGGGATCGCGCTCGCCGGCCTGCGGCACCACCGGTAAGGGAATTACGCCCGCCCACACCGGGAACTCGAGATCTTCGCCATCGTCACCCGGCGCACCGGTGCGAATCTTGGCCGAGGCCGACTCAATCTCCAGCGCAATGATGGTGGTGGCCTTCAGCTCTTTCTCGTTCGGCTGGCGCGCATCGGCCCAGCGCCCGCGGGCCACGTGTTCGGTCAAACGTTCCAGTGCGGCGAGCTTCTGCGCCGGGTCTTCAATGGTCGCGCCCCGGCAAAACAGCACCGCCGAGCGGTAATTCATGGAGTGATTGAACACCGTCCGCGCCATCACCAGGCCGTCGAGCAGCGTCACCGTCACACATACCGGGTTGCCGGCGTTGATGTGCTCCAGCATGCGCCCACCTTTCAGGCCGTGAACGAGCAGCTGTTCGTCCATGCGGGCGTGGATGGTGGGAATCACGTAAGGCTGGCCGTCGAGGGCAAAGCCCACGTGACACACCAGCGCTTCGTCCAGAATCGGGTCGATAGTGGCGCGGTCGTATTTGCCGCGCTTGGCGTAGCGACGCACTTCGTTGCGGGCCGTAATCTCGAAATCGCTCATGGGGGTTCCTTGGTCTGCGTTGAATGGCGCTGGTTGTGGATTCTAGGCGGAGGGTTCGTGGCGGAGAAACCAGAACTGCCGCGCCTCCCTGCGGGCTACACTATTGAGGATGTCGATTCGCTCCCCCGCTATCCCGATCGAGCAGGCCCTTGATGCCTATACCAAGGGCGATCGCCGGCATGCGGGCCAACTCTGCGCGCACATTTTGCGCGCTGAACCCGCACACGTCGGGGCCTCGTTTCTGTTGGGGGTGATCGCCTTCGACGAGAAACAACTGCCGGTAGCGCTCGCGCAAGTGCAACGCGCCCTGCAAGGCGAACCGCGCCACGCGCGAGCGCTACAACTCCGTGGCGAGATTTATCGCCGCACTCAGCAAGCCGCGGCGGCGATTGCCTCTTTCAAGGCCGCGATCGAAGCCGACCCGGCGCTGGCTCAAGCCTATGTTTCGATGGGGCTGCTGATGATTGATGCGGGCGAATTGAGCGAGGCCCGGCACGCGTTTGAAGCCGGCATCCGGGCCAATCCCGAGCATCCGCGACTGCACTTGAACCTTGGTCGGGTGCTACAGGTCCTGCAGGAACCGGACGCGGCGATTGCCTGCTATCGCGAGGCAATCCGCCTTAATCCCGACTATGCCGTGGCCTACAACAACCTCGGCGTGGCGCTCATCGCACAAGGACAGGCGGCCGACGCGCTGCCAGCGCTGCGCCGGGCGCTGGAGATTCGTCCGCAGTACGTGGAGGCACACGTCAATTCAGGCATCGCCCTGCAAACGCTGAAACAACCCGAGGCGGCGCTGGCCGCCTTCAAAGCGGCCCTGCGCCTGCAGCCCAATCATTTCAAGGCGCGCTTCAAGCAAGCCATTGCGCTTGAAGCACTGAACGAGCTGGAAACGTCCTTTCGCATTTTTGGGCGACTGGTCGAAATCCAGCCTGAAAACGGCGAAGTCTGGCAGTGGTTTGCGCGCCTGCTCATGATGAGCAATCAATGGGAGCGGGCTCATCCGGCGCTCGAGCAAGCGGTGAAGCACGCACCGGAGGCGGTGGATTCGGAGATCAATCTGCTGTACGTCAAACAGATGCTCTGCGATTGGCGCGACCGCGAGCAGGCCATGACGGACGCCCTCACCCGCACCGAGGCAAGAATCATCGAGGGTCTGCCCAGCGCCATCATTCCCTTTCATTCGATAGTCTTTGGCTGGCCGCCGGCCGCGCTGTTGGCAATCGCCCAGGCGGCGTCACGGCCCGTTGCCGCCAGCATGCGTGAGCTACGCGATGCGCTCGCCACACAGCGGCTAGCGCGCAGGCCAGGTCGCCTGCGCATTGGCTATTTCTCGGGTGACTTCAATAACCATGCGGTGAGTCATCTGGCGCAAGGATTGTTTGGCCTGCACGACCGGGAGCAATTTGAGGTCTTCGCCTACTCCTGGGGCATAGACGACAGCAGCGAATATCGCCAGCGGATCGAGCAGGAGTGCGAGCATTTCGTCGACCTGCGGTCCCTGCAGACCGACGCCACGGCGCGCCGCATTGCCGAGGACGATATCGATATTCTGGTCGACCTGACGGGCTATACCGGCCGCACGCGCATCGAGGTGATGGCCGCGCGACCGGCGCGCGTGCAGATTGGCTGGCTGGGATTTCCCGGCACGACGGGCGCAGAGTTCATCGACTACCTCATCGGTGACGCCAGCGTCAGCCCGCCGGAGTCTGAAACCTTTTTCAGCGAAAAAATTCTGCGCCTTCCGCACAGCTACCTCATTACCGATCACCAGCAGCCGATTGCCGATACCAACGCCGACCGCCTTGCCGAGGGCTTGCCTGAACACGGCTTCGTCTTTGCCTCGTTTAACAACGCCTACAAATTTGAACCGGTCATCTGGGACTGCTGGATGCGGATTCTGCACGCCGTGCCGGACAGTGTGCTGTGGCTGAAAGCCGGCAGCGACACCATGCAGGCGAATCTGCTCCAAGAGGCAGCAGCGCGCGGGATCCTCGCCGAGCGGCTGGTGTTTTCCACCGGTTTCCCGCCCAAAGACGAACATTTGAGCCGGATGCGACTGGCAGATCTGTTCCTCGACACACGCCACTACAACGCCCACACCACGGCGATTGATGCCCTGTGGGCCGGTCTACCCGTTTTAAGCTGCCCCGGACCCAGCTTTGCCTCACGCGTGGGCGCGAGTCTGCTCTCGGCAGTCGAGCTGCCCTCCCTGATTGCGGGCGACCTGGCCGATTACGAAGCACGGGCGATTCGGCTCGCGCGCCATCCGGCGGAGCTCGGCGCGCTTCGCGAGACCTTGCAGCAGAACATCCGCAGGAGCCCGCTCTTCGACACCCCGCGCTTTGTGCGCACGCTGGAACGCTGCTATCAGGCGGTGTGGGCGATACATGCTGCTGGGGAGGCACCACGCAGTCTCGACATCCCGGCCTGATCGGGCTGCGCTTCGTTGACCATGCGGAGTGTCATCCGCCAGAATCCGGGGGCTAACTTGTCTTATTTTTCGGGGAGAACACCGTGACGGAAGTCGTCCGCAGTGCCATGCGCGGCCACGCGCTGGAAATCACCATCGATCGCCCCGAGCGGCGGAATGCCATTAACGAAGAAGTCTGCGCCGGCATCGCGGCCGCGATTGAAGCGGCCGAGAGCAATCCAGACGTACGCGCCATCGTGCTCACCGGCGCCGGCGAGCAGGCGTTCTGCGCGGGCGGCGACCTGAAGCCCAATGCCGACGGCGCGCCGTTCACCATGGAGCCGCACGAACCCAACCATTTCGTGGTGAAGCTGTTCCGTCGCATGCAGCAGTGCCGCCTGCCGATCGTGGCGCGTATCAACGGCGCGGCGATGGCGGGGGGCTTAGGGCTCGTCTGCGCCTGCGACTTCGCGGTGGCCGGCGAGCATGTGCGTTTCGGGGTGCCGGAAACCCGCATCGGGCTGTTCCCGATGATGATCCTGCCCTACATGATGCGCATCATTCCCCGGCGCAAGCTGATGGAAATGTGCATCACCGGCGAACTCATTACCGCCGACGAGGCGCTCGCCATCGGCTTAGTCAACTACGTGGTGCCAGCGGCCGAACTCGATGCCAAGCTCGACTGGTTGCTGGCCCGCATCTGCGACAAATCGCCCACCGCCATTCGCATCGGCAAGCAGGTCTTCCACGCAATTGAAGACATGACGCTCGACCAGTCCTTTGAACTCACGCAGGTCATGCTGCCGGTGATGGCCATGTCGCAAGACGCCAAAGAAGGCTTTGCGGCCTTCAACGAAAAGCGCAGTCCCAACTGGACCGGCAAATGAGCGAAGCGCGCGCGGTACGCATCGGCTGCGGCGCCGGCTTCTGGGGCGACAGCGCGGAAGGCCCGGCGCAACTCGTACGCGCCGGCAATCTCGATTATCTGGTGATGGACTATCTGGCCGAGATCACCATGTCTTTGCTGGCCCGCGCCAAGGCCAAACGGCCCGAGGCCGGCTACGCCACTGATTTTGTCGAAGCGGTGATGAAGCCCCTGCTGCCGGAGCTTGCCCGTCAAGGCATCAAGGTGGTGACCAACGCCGGCGGTGTGAACGCCCCAGCCTGCAAGGCGGCGCTGGAAGCCGCCATCGCCGCCGCCGGCCTCACGCTCAAGGTGGCGGCCGTGAGCGGCGACGACCTGCTGTCCCGCGCGGAAGAACTGAGCGCTGGCGACATTCGCGAACTCGACTCGGGCGCCCCGCTGCCCGCCAAGCCCTGGAGCATCAACGCCTATCTGGGCGCGGCGCCGATTGCGGCCGCCTTGGCCGCGGGCGCGGATATTGTGGTCACCGGCCGCTGCGTCGACAGCGCGCTCGCACTGGGGCCCTTGATGCATGAATTCCAATGGGCGCCGGACCACTACG
>CANFVX010000111.1 GCA_947450495.1 Gammaproteobacteria bacterium | reverse complement strand
TGAAGGCTTTGCCGTCGGCCACTTTGGTGCCCACTGAGCCGCGCACGGCGATAGCCTTGAGTTGCTTCGAGCCCATCACGGCGCCCACGCCAGAGCGGCCAGCGGCGCGATGAAGATCGTTAACGATGCAGGCGTAGCGGGCCATGGTCTCGCCGGCCGGGCCAATGGAAGCCACGCGAATGAGGGGATCGTGATGCGCGGCCTTGATCTCCGGCTCGGCTTCCCAAATCGAGCGCCCCCACAGGTGGGTGGCGTCTTTCAGCTCGGCCTTATCGTTTTCGATGTACAGATACACCGGGGTCGGCGCGCGGCCTTCGAGGATGATGAAGTCCCAGCCGGCATTCTTGAGTTCGCCGCCAAACTGGCCGCCCGAGTTGGAGCAGGCAATGGCGCCGGTCAATGCGCCCTTGGTGACCGCCGACCAGCGACCGCCGGTGGAGGCCATCGTGCCGGTCAGCGGACCGGTGGCGATGATGAGTTTGTTCTCGGGGGAAAGCGGATCGACCTTGGGGTCGATTTCTTCCATCAGGTATTTGGTGGCCAGGCCGCGCTGCCCAAGATAGGCCTCGGCCCATTCCATGTTGAGCGGCTCGGAGACGCAGGTCCCTGCGCTCAAATTGACTCTCAAAATCTTGCGTTGCCAACTCATGGTCCGGGTCTCCTGAAGACTGGTTTCAGCGTTGCGGCACGGGGTATGGGCTGGAGTCTAACCCATGCCACGCGGGTCCTGCATAGCGCGATCCGCCCGCTTTTTGAGCCGGATTCATGAGATTTTTTGCGGACCGGCCCGCCACCCCCAGACTAAGTTGCAAAGGCGTGCCGTTAGTTTTTGCTTTGGCCGTTTCCTTTCTGCATTTAGTACCGCCACTAAACGGCTCCACGCAGCATCAGACGCGAGATTGCCGGACAGATTCGCCTCTTGCAGGCGCCATCGCTATGCTTTGGCCCAGCGACACGCACACCAGAAAAACAAATCCAGGGGGAAAGATGTCTGCTGCTTTTGATTTCACGCCCAGCGCCGAGGCGCAGGCGGCCATGACCTCCTCCCGCCCGCGCGGACACGGCGCGGTACCGGCCTACGACTGGCTCGCCCACCATCATTTGCAGCGGCCGGACAAGGAAGCCATTCGCGACCTCGGCACGGATCGCCAGTTCAGCTACGCCGCCCTGCACGCCCGGGCCGATGCGTTTGCGGCCTATCTGCAGGCGCTGGGGATCGGGCGCGGCGATCGCGTCGCGGTGCTGGCGCAAAATGGCGTTGAATACTTCGACATCCAGTTTGCTTGCGCGCGCACCGGCAGCATCTGCGTGCTGTTGAACTGGCGCCTGACGGTGACCGAACTCGAGTACATCCTGAACGACAGTCAGCCGCAGCTGCTGGTGCACGACGCGAGCTTTACGGCGGCGGCCGAAGCGCTTCAGCAACGATGTGGCGTGACGAACCTGCTGTGTATTGATAGCGCCGCCGCCGACAATCCCTACGAACGCACGATGCAACGCTTTGCCGGCCAGCCGGTCTCGCGTGCAGCGCTAACGCACGACGACGTCATCACCATCATGTACACCTCGGGCACGACCGGCCACCCGAAGGGCGCGATGATCACCCACGGCATGAACTTCTGGAACGCCGTCAACCTCGGGATCCCCACCGGCATCAGCCCGGAGACGGTGCATCTCAATATCCTGCCGCTGTTCCACACCGGCGGGCTGAACTGCTACTCCAATCCCGTGCTCCACGCCGGTGGCACGGTGGTTATCATGAAGGCCTTCGACCCCGCCGCGACGCTGCGGGTGCTAGGCGATCCAGAGCAGGGCATCACCCATTTTTTCGGCGTCCCCGCGCCCTATCAGTTCATGATGCAGCACCCGGAATTTGCGCAAACCGACCTCTCCCGCCTGCGCGTGGCCGGCGTCGGCGGCGCGCCCTGCGCGCTCACCATCATGGAAACCTGGGCCAGTCGCGGCGTGCTGATGGCGCAGGGTTTTGGCATGACGGAAACCAGCCCGGCCTGCATCGCGCTCAATCCAGCGGATGCGCTGCGCAAAATTGGCTCGACCGGCAAAGCGCTCATGCATACGGAGATGCGCATCGTGAACGAGCACGGACAGGACTGCGGGGCGGACGACATTGGCGAACTCTGGGTCGCCGGCCCCAACATCACGCCCGGCTACTGGAATCGCCCCGACGCGACTGCGTCCGCATTCGAAGGGCGCTGGCTCAAAACCGGCGACGCCGCGCGAAAGGACGATGAGGGCTTCGTCTACATCGTCGACCGCTGGAAAGACATGTACATCTCGGGCGGCGAGAACGTGTATCCGGCAGAAGTTGAAAACGTGCTGTATCAGCTACCGCAGGTGGCCGAAGCCGCCGTCATCGGCGTGCCGCACGAAAAATGGGGCGAGGTGGGACTCGCCGTGCTCGCGCTCAAACCCGGGGCCACCATCGACCTCACAATCGTGCTCAGCCACTGCGTGAGCCGGCTGGCGAAGTTCAAGGTGCCAAACGACATTGCGCTGGTTGAGGCGCTGCCCCGAAACGCGACCGGCAAAGTCTTGAAGCGCGAACTGCGCGTGCAGTTTGTGGGCGCAGGAGCGCCAAAAATTTCCTGACTCTCGCGACCAGAACAAGCTTTCCACGGAGGAACCAGACAATGCCATTTCCCGATCTCGATTTCGTTCAGGCGCTGCAAGCGCAGCTCAATGCCGACGAAGCCTTTGCCACCGCCAGCCGCTGGTCGGATGTCAAAGTCTTGCTGTGCCTCGGCGACCAGCGGTTTTGGCTGAAGCTCTACGGCGGCAAGATTATCGACGCCATGGTGTACTTCCCGATGGCCAATCCACTCGGCTGGGATTACATGATCGCGGCCCCACTGTCCGTCTGGCAGGCGCTGCGCAGCGGCACTCGCGCGCTGGGACATTTGCTCGATACGGGCGAAATCATGGTCGATGGCGATTTGCTTCAGGCCAACCGGCTCTACGAATCTACCCACCTCATGCTGTCGGCCCTGCGCGATTTACGCGCGGACGCCTGAAGGAGAACGCCCATGACGCACGACATTACCGGTCGTTATGCCCAGGTCGACGGCGCGCGCGTGTACTACGACGTGTGCGGCGAAGGCATTCCGCTCATCTGCATCCACATGGGTTGGGCCTGCTCGCTGCAATGGCATTACTTCATGCCGCTGATGGCGGCCGCGGGCTTCCGCGTGATCGCGCCGGATCTGCCGGGCCACGCCAAATCCATGCCGGTCAACTGGAAGCCCTTTCGCAAAATGCCCGACTACGCCGAGTGGGTCTGGCACTTCATCGAAACCGTCTGCCCCGGCGAGCAGCCCGTGGTCTGCGGCAGCGGCATAGGCGGCGACATGACGCTGCAACTCGCCTGCAACCATCCGGGCGGGATTCGCGCCGGGATGGCGTTTGAATCAGCCGCGCGGACCGGCTCGATTTCTTTCCTTTCCAGCTATGCCGACCCGCACACCTTTCCGGGTTTTCATGCCCTGACCGACAACGCCTCAACCTCCGCCATGTATTACCCCTGCGATCCCTTGAAAGTGCTGGAATCGAAGTGGCAGCACCGGGCGACCTATCAGGAAACCTGCGTCGCCGATATGGACGCCTGGAACGATCACGACGTGCGCGACAAGCTGCACCAGATCCAGTGCCCGATTTTTCTCTTCAAGGGCGAGGCCGACTACCACATTCCCGAACAGGCGGTGATGGAGACGCTGGCCGGGATCCCGAACGGTCTCGGCGAAGGCGGCATCGCCAAAGGCATGGGGCATCTGATCATGATGGAGCAACCGGAACAACTGGCCGAAGCCTGCCTCGCCTTCTTGCGTCGGCGGCAAATCATCGGCTAGCGCGGGCTACTGAATCAGCCCGCTTTTGACCTCTTCCTGCGTGAGCAATTTCACCGGCACCGCGTTTACGCGCCAGATCTCGGCGCAGTACTCGCGGATGGTGCGGTCGGAGGAGAACTTGCCGGAGCGGGCGGTGTTCATAATCGACATGCGGGTCCAGCGTCCCGCATCGCGATAGCTCAGGTTCACCCGCTGCTGGCAGTCGGCGTAGGCCTGATAGTCGGCCAGCACCATGTAAGGATCGTGCAGCAGAAGATTGTCGATGAGCGGCTGGAAGAGTTCGGTGTTCCCGCGCGAGAAAAAGCCGTCCCGTACCAGATTGAGCACCTCGCGGACTTCGTCGTTGGTCTCGACAATGTCCGCAGGTCGATAGCCTGCCACGCGCAGGGCCGCGACCTCGGGCGTGCTCATACCAAACAGGAAGAAGTTCTCCGCCCCCACTTCATCGCGAATCTCGATATTGGCGCCGTCCATGGTGCCGATGGTGAGCGCACCGTTCATCTGGAACTTCATATTGCCGGTGCCGGAGGCTTCCTTGCCGGCGGTTGAAATTTGCTCGGATAGATCGGCCGCCGGGTAAATGTGCTGGCCGTTGGTCACGCTGAAGTTGGGAATGAAGACGACTTTTATCAGGTCGCGCACGCCGGGATCGCGATTCACAATTTCGGCCACCGCTGTGATCAGGCGAATGATGAGCTTGGCCAGAAAATACCCGGGCGCCGCCTTGCCACCAAAGATGAACACGCGCGGCTCCATCTCGAAAGTCGGATCGGTCTTCAGGCGGTGATAGAGGCCTATCACGTGCAGGATGCTCAAATGCTGGCGCTTATACTCGTGAATCCGTTTGACCTGCACATCGAAGATCGCGGCCGGATTGACCGTCAGCCCCACGCGCTCGTGAATGAGCCCGGCGAGCGAGGTTTTGTTCGCGAGTTTTATCGCCCGCCACTGTTCGCGAAAACCGGCGTCTTCGGTCAGGGGTTCGAGTCGGCGTAGCTGGTCCAGATCGCGAATCCACTCCTCGCCAATTTGCGCGCTGATGCAGCTGGCCAGCTGCGGATTGGCCAACACGATCCAGCGGCGCGGCGTCACGCCGTTGGTTTTGTTACCGAACTTGGCTGGCCAGAGTTCGTGAAAGTCGCGCAGGACGTCGGTCTTGAGGAGTTCGGAATGCAAGGCCGCCACGCCGTTAATAGCATGACTGCCGGCGCAGGCCAGATGCGCCATGCGCACGTAACGCTCGCCGGTTTCGTCGATAAGCGACATCCGCGCCACGCGCTCATCGTCGCCAAAAAAGGCGATGCGCACTTCGTCCAGAAAGCGGCTGTTGATCTCGTAGATGATTTCCAGATGCCGCGGCAACAGGCGCCCGAACAGGCCTAAGGGCCAACGCTCCAGCGCTTCCGGCAGCAAAGTGTGATTGGTGTAACCAAAGGTCTTGCGCGTGATGTCCCAGGCGAGATCCCACTCCATGCCGAGTTCATCCACCAGCAGGCGCATCAGCTCCGCCACCGCAATCGCCGGATGGGTGTCGTTGAGCTGCACGGCAAATTTCTCGTGGAAGCGCTCGGGCGGAATTTTCTGCACGCCGATGATTCGCAGCATGTCCTGCAGGGAACATGACACAAAGAAATACTGTTGCTCGAGGCGCAGCTCCTTGCCCTGAATCTGCTCGTCGTTGGGATAGAGCACCTTGGTCAGGTTCTCGCTGGTCATCTTCTGATTGACCGCGCCGTAGTAGTCGCCGCGATTGAAGACCGAGAAATCGAAAGACTCGGGCGCTTCGGCGCACCACAGGCGCAGCGTGTTCGCGGTGTTGCTGCGGTAGCCGAGAATCGGCGTGTCATAGGGCACGCCGTTGACGACGCGGCCCGGAATCCAGCGCACCCGGTGCCGGCCGCGCTCGTCGGTATAGGCTTCCGTGTAGCCGCCAAACTTCACAGCCACCGCCCATTCGGGCCGCGCAATTTCCCAAGGGTTACCGTAGCGCAGCCACTTGTCGGTTTTCTCGACCTGCCAGCCGTCCACAATTTCCTGCTGGAAGATGCCGAACTCGTAGCGAATGCCGTAGCCCATGGCCGGGATCTGCAGGCTGGCCAGTGAATCGATAAAGCACGCGGCCAGACGCCCGAGTCCGCCATTGCCCAGACCCGGCTCCACTTCCTGCTCCAGCAATTCGTCCAGATTAAGCCCGAGCTCTCCCACCGCCTGACGCACGAGATCCGTGATGCCAAGGTTGATCAGGTTGTTGCCCAGATGCGGCCCCATCAGGAATTCCGCCGAGAGATACGCCACCGTGCGCGAGCCCTGCGCGGTGTAGGCCGCGGCGGTACTGATCCAGCGCTGCAAGGTGCGGTCGCGGACCGCGTAGGCCAGCGCCAGGTAGTAATCGGTTTTCGTCGCCAGCGCGGGAAATTTGCCCTGAATGTAGAACAGGTTGTCGAGGAAGGAGCGCTTCAGCGCCTCCTTGCTTAAGGCCACGCGGTCGTCGTTCAGGTCCACGTGATCAGCATGGGGGGCGGCGGGAGGATGCTGATGGCTCATGCTTGTGCTCCGAATTGGCGGGGGTCCCGGAAGGGCTTGGATAGAATGCTCAGGCAAGATTCATGCTGACCAGAAATAGCGCTAATCGGGACTTGCCGGCGACGCCAGCATCGCCTACCCGGCGCAATAAGCGTGCGCGGCGCCTCGTCGCAGTGCAGGCCGCCGCTCAACACGAGCCGTTTGCAGCGCCCGTATTGGCCCCATGCGCCGCGCTGCGTTTACTCGCCATCTGCCCGATGGTCTAACAGACCTATCGGCAGGTTATGCTCCGCGCGCGCGCCGCGCCAAGCGAAACGCGCGCCGCACTCGCGGATCACCCCACTGCCCCACTCAGACTGAAAGAACATCGCATGCGTCTTGAGGACGAAAACGAAAGCGCCAATATCGAAGACCGTCGGGGCGGCGGCGGTGGGGGTAGAGGCCGCGGGATCGGCATCGGCGGGATCGCCATCGCGCTGGTTGTGAGCTACTTCACCGGCATCGACCCGCGGCTGTTGCTGGGTCTGGCCGAGGGCGTGCAGAACGCCCGCGAGCCCACCGCCCAGCACGCCAGCCCCATCGATCCCGCCAACGACCCGCAGGCCGCGCTCAAATCCGAGATGGCGAAGGTCCTGCGTAAAACGGAAGTGGTGTGGAACGGTATGTTTCGCTCTATGAACCTCACCTATGAAAACCCGGTGCTGGTGCTCTATCGCGGCCGCACGTCCACCGCATGCGGCACGGGTCAGGCCGCGATGGGCCCGTTCTATTGCCCGGGTGACCACAAGGTCTACCTCGACATGGCGTTTTTTGAAGAGCTCAAACAGCGCTTCGGCGCCGGCGGGGACTTCGCCCGCGCCTATGTGATTGCGCATGAAGTTGGCCATCACGTGCAGAATCTGCTGGGTGTGAGCCGCAAAACGGCCGCGCTGCGCGAGCGAATGACC
This sequence comes from Gammaproteobacteria bacterium, assembly GCA_947450495.1. GTDB lineage: Bacteria > Pseudomonadota > Gammaproteobacteria. The sequence continues at coordinate 2,190 of CANFVX010000111.1, read as the reverse complement.
GAAGCGGAATACAACCAGATTTCGGTCCGGGTTGAACTGCAGGCCGACTGTCTGGCGGGGCTATGGGCGCAGGAAGCGAATCGCGCCAGACCCTTTCTCGATCCGGAAGACATTGAGGAGGCGCTGAGGGCGGCGAACGCGATCGGCGACGACATGCTGCAGCGGCAGGCGCGCGGCGTGGTGGTGCCAGATTCCTTTACCCACGGCAGTTCTGCCCAGCGCGTGCGATGGTTCAAGACCGGCTTCGAGGCGAACAGCCTCAAGGCCTGCGATACTTTCAGCGTGAGGTCACCCTAATGTCCGGGATAGCCGCCGCGCCCTGCTAAAAATTGCCCGGTCGGGCGCAATGTCTCGATATAATCGACGCTCAATCTGGAGAATTCCCCCTGAACGCCAAAACCAATTGCCTCACCGCTGCCCAACTCCAAACCGGTCAGCGCTACGAAACCAGTCTGGTCTTCTCCCGCGAAGACGTTGAACGCTACTGCGCCCTCTCGGGCGACCGCAATGCGATTCACGCCAACGTTGAAGCCGCCCAACTCCGCTTCCCCGGCGTGCCCGACATCATCGTCCCCGGCGGCCTGCTGCAGATTGCCATCACCGGCATTTTCGGCACCCAGTTCCCGGGCGACGGCAGCCTGGGGCTGGTCTTCACCCCGGAGCGTCTGCGCAAGCCCGTGTGTCCTGGCGAAACGGTCAACGTTGTCATTGAAGTGGCCCGCATTCGCGGCGAGCTGGTAGAACTTGATGTCGCGATCAGCAACGCCGAAGGCGCATCGATCGGCGGCGCGAAATCGCGAGTGCTGGCACCCGACAAGGGCTATCAGGAATGGTGGGCGAGCCGGCAGGCCGCCGGCTAAAGCCCCGCCCCCGCGAGAACGGAGGCTTTAGACCTCCGCCCGCCGGCGCCTCGCGGCGGCTTTCACTGCCAGCACCGGCATCGCTCAGAACGGGTGGTATTGATACAGCCAGGTTTCCGACAAGACCTCGTCCCCGTTTTTCAGATACAGCCGGATTTCTACCGGCTCCCCACCCTCGACCGTAAGGTCGAACTGTGCGCGCCAATGGCCGGGCACTTCGTCGGCAATGGCTTCGGTGAACACGTAAGAAAAACTGCCACGCGACGCCGACAGCACCGCTTCCGGCTTCACCCCATAAGCCAGCCCTGCCAGCGGCGCGCCCAGAAACTCCACCATGAATTTGCGCACGCCTTTGGGCCGTGGCAGCCCGGGCTGTCCACCATTGCCGAGGCGGGTGGCAACGCAGCGCGCGAGCGGCGTGGGGGAAGGTTCATCCGCCTGCCAGTGCAGCCGGTAGGAAAACTCAAAACTGGACCCTGCGGTGGCGGGCTGTTCCGGCACCCAGGTGGCGACGATGTTGTCGTGGATTTCGTCGTCGGTGGGAATTTCGATCAACTGCACCGCGCCCTTGCCCCAGTCGCCTTTCGGTTCAATCCACACACTCGGGCGCCGTTCGTAGAACACGCCGTCGAGGTAGTGATCAAAATTCCGATCCCGCTGGAGCAAGCCGAAGCCGCGCGGATTGTGATCGCTAAAGGCCGAGACCGAGACCTGCGCCGGATTGTTCAGCGGGCGCCACAAATGCTCGCCGGTGCCGGTCCAGAGGCTTAAGCCGTCGGAATCGTGCACTTCGGGCCGCCAGTCGACGGCGGTAGCTTTGGCGGTTTCGGAGAACCAGAACATGGAGGTCAGCGGCGCCACGCCGAAGCGCGAGACCTTGTTGCGCAGATAGAGCGCGCAGTCCACATCCATCACCACCCCTTTGCCGCGACTCAGCAGAAAGCGGTAGGCGCCGACGATCGAAGGGCCTTCCAGCAGGGCGTGTACGACGAGTCCCTCTGCAGTTTCCGGCCCGATAAAAATCTGCGTGAAGTCCGGAAACTCCTCGGACTCACCGGCTTGCCAGGTGTTGAGCGCGACGCCGCGCGCCGACAGTCCGTACTGGCGCAGTTCGCCAATCGCGCGGAAATACGACGCCCCCAGAAACGCCACCCAGTCGTTCTTGCGCCAGTCGAGCGCGCCGTCCGTCGGTTCCTGCACCCGAAAGCCGGCAAAGCCCGCGCCCGCCGGGAGATCATGCGCAATGGAATCCTTGGGCATATTGAAGTAGCGGGCGTCGTAGAGGACTTCGCGCGCCTGATCTTTCGCCACCACATGCATGCGCACGGCT
>CANFVX010000110.1 GCA_947450495.1 Gammaproteobacteria bacterium | reverse complement strand
GGTGGTGGGCGTGTTTGTGGTTGCGGCGATCCTGACGCCGCCCGATCCGGTCTCCCAAACGCTGATGGCGGTGCCGATGTGCGCGCTGTGGGAAATCGGCCTCCTCTTCTGCAAATGGTTTATTGAAGAAGAGGAAGAGGACGAAGAAGACGAGGTTCAAGCCACTGCGCTGGCCGCGTTACCAGCGTCAGAATCTTCCGCAGAGAAGATTTAATCGCCTACAGGCGTTCAACCCCAGAATCACCTGCCATCAGGACGATGTCGGCCGGGCGGCGGGCGAAGAGCCCGTTGGTCACCACGCCGGTAAGTTGATTGATGGCGGTTTCCAGCGTCGCGGGTGCCTCAATGCTGAGGCCGTGGACGTCCAGAATTTGGTTCCCGTTGTCGGTGATAAAACCTTCCCGTAGCACCGGCCGGCCGCCCAGCGCTTCAAGCGCGCGGGCGACTTGCGCACGGGCCAGCGGAATCACTTCAACCGGCAAGGGGAAGCGACCCAACTGGGCCACCAGCTTGGTGTCGTCGACCACGCAGACAAAGACTTTGCTGGCTGCGGCCACGATTTTCTCACGGGTCAGCGCGCCGCCACCGCCTTTGATCAGGCAGCGCTCACGGGTGGTTTCGTCGGCGCCATCCACATAAACCGGCAGCTCGCCGGCATCGTTGAGGTCGATAAGAGGAATGCCCACCGCCCGTAGTCGGGCTGCACTGGCTTCGGAACTCGCCACCGCGCCGCGGAGTCGATGGCGACGCTCGCCGAGCGCGTCAATGAAAAAATTCGCCGTGCTGCCGGTGCCGACGCCCACGATGCAGTCATCCGGCACAAATTCGAGCGCGGCGAGCGCCACGCGACGTTTCTTTTCGTCTTGATTCATATCGCTCTCATGGACCAGCGCGCCGCCGGTTTCTGACTTCAATGGTATCTTATGGCCATGCTTGACCAGTACCTGAAGATGATTCTCCGCGCGCCCGTTTACGACGTGGCGCGTGAAACGCCGCTCGACCCTTTGCCGCTGATGAGTCAGCGCCTGGGTAACACCGTGTTGCTGAAACGCGAAGACATGCAGCCCGTGTTCTCCTACAAGCTGCGGGGTGCCTATACGCTGATGGCCTCGCTTTCGCCCGACGAGCGGGCCCGAGGCGTGATTACCGCGTCGGCCGGTAATCATGCCCAGGGCGTGGCGCTCGCCGCCCGCAAGCTCGGCATGAAAGCGCTGATCGTGATGCCTAAAACCACGCCGGAGATCAAAATCTCCGCCGTGCGCAGGCTGGAAGCCGACATCGTGCTTCACGGCAACACCTATGACGAAGCCGCCGAGCACGCGCATGAACTCGCCGCCACCCGCGGCCTGACCTACGTCTCGCCCTACGACCATCCGCTGGTGATTGCCGGTCAAGGCACCGTGGGCATGGAAATCATGCGGCAGCACACGGCGCCCATCCACGCGATTTTTGTCCCGGTGGGCGGCGGTGGCCTGATTGCCGGTATCGCGGCCTATGTGAAGGCGCTCGCGCCGGAGGTGCTCATCATTGGCGTTGAGGCCGATGAATCCGCCTGTATGGCCCGCGCGCTGGAAGCCGGCGAGCGCGTGGTCTTGGCCCGCATCGGCACCTTCGCCGACGGCGCCGCGGTGAAACAGGTGGGCGCCGAGCCGTTCCGGATCGCCCGCGAACATGTGGACGCCGTGTTGACGGTGAGCATCGATGAAATCTGCGCCGCGGTGAAAGACATCTTTGAGGACACCCGCTCCATTGCCGAGCCCGCCGGCGCGCTGGCGCTGGCCGGCATGAAACAGTACGTGGCGCGCGAAGGCCTTAGCGATAAGTCGCTGGTGGCGATTCTCTCCGGCGCCAACGTGAACTTTGACCGCCTCCGTCACATTGCCGAACTGGCGGAACTTGGCGAGCAGCGCGAGATGCTCATCGGCGCCACCATCCCCGAACGGCCCGGCAGCTTCCGCCAGTTCTGCCATGCGCTGGGGCCGCGCGCGATCACCGAATTCAATTACCGCTATGCGGATCGCGAGCAGGCCACGGTGTTTGCAGGCGTCCAGTTGCGTAGCGGCAATCGCGACCGCGCCGAGTTGCTGGCGAGCCTCAAGGACAAAGGCTTCGCGGCGCTGGATATTTCCGACAATGAACTCGCCAAGATCCATCTCCGGCATATGGTCGGTGGCCACGGCGGGCTGCTGGGCGACGAACGCCTGCTGCGGGTTGAGTTTCCCGAGCGTCCGGGCGCGTTAATGCATTTCCTCAATCAGGTGGGCGACCGCTGGAACATCAGTCTGTTCCACTACCGCAACCACGGCGCGGCCTATGGCAGGGTGTTGATCGGGATGCAGGTGCCGGCGGCGCGCGACCCCGAGTTCCGGGAATTTCTGGCGCAACTGCAGATGGACTACGTGGAGGAAGCCAATAATGTCGCCTACGACCTCTTCCTCCGCTAAACCCGCGAGCCCGGCCTTACGCGAAGCACTGGTCACGGTGATGCAGCGCCTGGAGGCCGATGGCCTCAACCGGGCCGCAGCGGGCAATGCGAGCGTGCGCACCGAGCGCGGCATGCTCATCACACCGACCGGCGTGGTGCCGAGCCTGCTGGCGCCGCCCACCATGGTGGAGATGTCGCTCGCCGGCGAGACGCTGGATCAATTCTGGAAGCCTTCCAGCGAGTGGCGCTTCCATCGCGATATCTATCTCTCGCGGCCGGAAATCAACGCGATCGTCCACGTCCATTCGCCATATGCCACCGCGCTGGCCTGCACCCGGCGCGAAATTCCGCCGTTTCATTACATGATCGCGGCGGCCGGCGGCGCTAACGTGCGCTGCGCGCCCTACGCGACCTTCGGCACCCAGGCGCTGTCGGACCACGCCGTAAACGCGCTCATCGACCGTCGCGCCTGCCTGTTAGCCAATCACGGGCTGATTGCGCTGGGGCCCGATCTGGAGCGGGCGCGGCGCACAGCGGTGGAAGTCGAAGAACTCGCCCGGCAGTATTTGCTGGCCGAGCAGACCGGGCATCTGGTGCTGCTGTCTCCCTCCGAAATCGACGAGGCAATTGCGATGTTTGCCAGCTATGGCCAACAAAAAACCTAGCGGTCCATTAGACGAGTTCACGCGCCGCCCGGCGATGCGGATCGTGGTGTATTGCCCGGACTTGGCGGCGGCTCGCCTCTTCTACGAGGACACGCTGGGTTGCCGCTTGGCCAGCGTGGGCGAAGAGGCGATTACTTTTGAGTTTTTCGGCGGCAAGCTGCACGTGCAGCGTGGCGCGGGCCCGGCGGCGCAGGGTATACACACCGGCATTGCGGAATTTGGCCTTGATACCGGCTGGGAAGACTGGCACCGGGCGGTCGACCACTTGAACTACATCGGCGTGCGCTATGCCGCGCCGCCGAGTTTCACCGGCCGCGGCACGCCCGAGGAATCGGCCTATTTCTCGATTGAAGATCCGGGCGGCAATCGCCTCGGTTTCACCGCCAGCCGCGAGCCGACTCGCTCAGAAAAATAAGCCGCGCAGTTTCTCGCCCGGGTCGGGGTCGCGCATAAAGGCTTCGCCCACCAGAAACGCGTTCACTTCGCGTTGGCGCAGACGCTCCACCTGTTCGCGGCTGTTAATGCCGGATTCGCTGATCACCAGACGATCTGCCGGAATATCCCGCAGCAGGCCCAGCGTGGTTTCAATATCGGTGACAAACCGCTTGAGGTCGCGATTATTGACCCCGATGAGCGGCAGCCGCAGGCGCAGCGCGCGTTCGAGTTCCTCCCGGTTATGCACTTCCAGCAGCACATCCAGATCCATCCGCCGGGCGGCGTCGGCCAGTTCCTGCAGCTGCAGGTCGGAGAGGCCGGCCACAATCAGGAGCACGCAGTCGGCGCCCAGCGCGCGCGATTCCACGATCTGATAGGGGTCGACCATGAAATCCTTGCGGATGACCGGCAGCGCGCAGGCCGCGCGGGCGGCGATGAGGTGCTCATCCGAACCCTGAAAAAAATGCTCGTCGGTGATGACCGACAAACACGCCGCGCCGCCGGCCGCATAGGACTTGGCAATGTCGGCCGGCACGTAGTGTTCGCGCATCACGCCCTTGGAGGGTGAGGCTTTCTTGCACTCGGCGATCACCGCCGGTAAGCCTTGCGCGATATTGCGTCGGAGCGCGGCCTCGAAGCCTCTGGGAGCAGCTTGAGCGGCGGCCAGCGCCTCCAGATCGGCCAGTGAGCGCTGGGCCCGTCGGGCGGCAACCTCGCCGAGCTTGTAGGTCATGATTTCGGCCAGGATGTCGCGGCCGGGGGCGAGGGTGGCGGTTTCGTTGCTCATGCCGAGGGGCTCTCCAGCGACTGGGAATAGCGAATGCAGTGGTGAAATTGGTCGCGAGCCGCGCCGCTGGCGATGAGCTTGCCGGCGAGAAGATAGCCCTCGCGCAGGTCTTCGGCTATCCCGCAAAGATATAGCGCCGCGCCGGCGTTCAGCGCCACGATGTCGCGCGCCGGGCCCGTGTCGCCGCCAAACACGCGCTGGATGACGGCCAGACTCTCGCCTGCATTGGCGACCGTCAGCGCGCTGAGCGGGGCCGGCGCAATGCCCAGCGTTGCGGGATCAAACTGGTAATGCGTCACCACGCCGTGGTTTAACTCGGCCACCGTGGTGGGCGCGCCGATGCTGAGTTCATCCAGGCCGTCGGCGGCGTGGACCACCATCGCCCGCTCCGTCCCGAGGCGCGCCAGCACGGCCGCGACCTTATCGACCCATTCGCGTTGGAACAGTCCCACGAGTTGCAGCGGGGCGCCGGCCGGATTGGTCAGCGGTCCGAGCGCGTTGAACAGCGTTCGAATCCCTAATTCCCGGCGCGGCGCGGCGGCATGACGGGTGGCATTGTGATGCGCCTGCGCAAACATGAAGCCAAAACCCGTCTCACGAATGGAGTCGGCGATTTGCGCGGGTGCGAGATTGAGGCGAATGCCGGCGGCTTCCAGCACGTCGGCCGAACCGCTGCTGCTGGAGACCGACCGATTGCCGTGCTTGGCGACAAAGCCGCCGCCGGCGGCGACCACGAAGGCGGCGGCGGTGGAGATATTGAAGGTGCCGCTGGCGTCACCCCCCGTGCCGCAGGTGTCGATGAGCGGGCTGCAGGTGGATTCCACCTTGAGCGAGAGTTCGCGCATCACCGAGGCCGCCGCGGTGATTTCGTCCACCGTTTCCCCCTTCATGCGCAGCGCGACCAGCAGGCCCGCGATCTGCGCCGGCGTGGCCTCGCCCGCCATGATTTGGCGCACCACGGCCAGCATGTCGTCAAAGGCAAGGTCCTGATGGGCGATCGCGGCGGCGATGGCGTCTTTGATTTGCATTGCGGAGGTCTCAGGCCGCGCGGCGACCGCGGCTCAGGTTGAAAAAGTTCTGGAGCAGGGCGTGCCCGTGCTCGGTCAAAATGGATTCGGGATGAAATTGCACGCCGTACACCGGCAGTTCCCGATGCCGCACGCCCATGATTTCATCAACGCTGCCGTCGGCGTGCGCGGTCCAGGCGGTGATTTCCAGACACTCGGGGCAGCTGGCTTTATCGATCACCAACGAGTGATAGCGCGTGGCGGTGTAGGGATTGCCCAAGCCTTCAAAGACATCCGTATTGCGGTGATGGATGAGCGAGGTCTTGCCGTGCATGACTTCGCGCGCGTGCACAATCTTGCCGCCGAAGGCTTGCCCGATGCTTTGATGCCCGAGGCACACGCCCAGAATGGGGAACACGCCCGACAACTCGTGCACCACCGCCAGCGACACGCCGGCCTCGTTCGGCGTGCAGGGACCGGGCGAGAGGATGATGTGGTCTGGCCGCAGGGCGCGGATCTCCGCGACCGTAATGGCGTCGTTCCGGTGCACCGCCACCGTCTCCCCCAACTCCCCGCAGTACTGCACGAGGTTGTAGGTGAAGGAGTCGTAGTTATCGATCATGAGGACCATAGCGCGGGTCTCCTGTTGAGAGATCTGGATTTATCGCCAGGAGATGCTGTTCGATGGCCGCTCGTGTGCGCGGTGCCGGCGGCCGCCCGACCATGAAATCTGTCGCTGGAGTACCACACAGTACCAGACCGGCATTTTCCCCCAGAACTGGCCACTAATGCATCTCCGCCGTTGCGAAGAGAACGGCGAGGCGCGACAGCGATGCGGAGTGAGGTTCGCCGCGAGGGCGCGAGTTCAGCCGATCAGAAAATCGCCCGCGGCCAGACCGGCCGGATGGGCGCTGAGCGTGGCGAACTTGACGGGGCTGAAGGTGGTCAGGCTGCCGTCCTGATCAAAGAACAGCTCGCCCGTCGCCGCGTCATAGAGGATGCGGGTGGTGAACGCGCTCGCTGCGGTGCCGGTCTCGAAGGCGTCGCCGGCCAGCGCGCCGGCCGTCATGCCTAAGCACCAGTCGTGGTCGAGCACCAGGACGTCGCCGCCCGTCGTACCCGCGCCCGCAAAGTCGCTCACGATGTCGACGTTGCCCGCGCCCAGCATGGCGTTGAAGCGGAAGCTGTCCTCGCCCGCGCCCCCGCTCAAGGTGTCGTTGCCGGCATCCCCTTCCAGGACGTCGTTGCCGTCGCCGCCGTCCAGGGTGTCGGCGCCCGCGTCGCCATAGAGGGTGTCGGCGTCGGCGCCACCCAGCAGGTGATCCGCGCCGCCCAGTCCGGCCAGCACGTCGTCGCCGGCGCCGCCTATCAAGGTGTTGTCTGTGGCGTCGCCGCTCAGCGTGTCGGCATAGGCGCTGCCGGTAAGGTGCTCGATGTCGACCAGCACATCGCTCCCGGCGCCGCCGGTGTTTTGCGTCGCCGCCTGCGTTGGATGAACGCAGCCGGTGAGGGTGAAGTTGTCGACGCGCCAGGTGGCGCCGGCGGCGTTGTTGGCGCCGGGCGCAGAATCTGTCGCACCCGTGGCGGCCAGCGTGAAGCTGACCGTGCCGGAGAGCGCGGTTTGCGCGCCCAAATCGAGCAGATGCACGGCGCCCGGATTACCGCGCTGGGCGGCACCGGTCGCCAAACTCACCTCGTTGGCACACAGGCTCCAGCTGGTGGGGCCGAAGCCGCGACCGCCGCTCGAACCCTGTTCCCAGAAATCAACCGACGACAGGTCCAGCACGTAGCCCTCCGCCACCGTGAGGCTGAACACAAAGGCGTTGCCGTCGTGCCAGCTACTGGCCGCGATCGCAAAGTCGGTGACGCTCTGACCTTTCAAGCCCAGCGCTTCCAGCGCCGTACCGTCTTGCGTCGACCAGACGCCGTCGCCGGAGAGTCCGTTAGGTAGCGTACTGGCGGGATCGAGCCCGGGGTTGCTGTAGGCCAGCGCATCGGTATTGAAGCGATAGCGCAGCAGCACGCCGGCGGCCAGCGCCACGTTGACGCCGGCGTTCGCAGTGTCGTAACTCGCGGTGTCGCTGTCGGCGCCACCGATGAGCGTGTCGTCGCCGGCGCCGCCAATGAGGGTGTCGTTGCCCCCGCCGCCGTCCAGCGTGTTATCGCCGCTGTTGCCGGTGACGCTGTTCGCGCTGCTATTACCTGCGCCATCAATCGCCGCGCTGCCGGTCAGGATCAGGTTTTCAAGCGCCGCATCCAGCGTCGCGCTGACGGAGGAGGCGAGCGTGTCGAGGCCGCCAGTGTCGAGCACGACGTCGCCCGCATCGTCGACCACAAACAGGTCGTTGCCGTCGCCGCCGATGAGGGTGTCTGCGCCCGCCCCGCCGTCGAGCGTGTCGTCGTCGTTGCCGCCGTCGAGGGTGTCGACCCCTGTCGCGCCGGATAGCGTGTCGTTGCCCGCCAGCCCGTACACCACGTCATCGCCACCCAGCGCGTTGATGTTGTCGTTGCCGGCGGTGCCGGTGAGCGTGTCGGCAGCTTCTGTCGCGCCAGTCACCCTTGATGAGGGCGCCGAGTTCACCGATTCGGCGCTGCCATCGCCGTCGACGTACCTCACTACAACCCGCAGGAAAGCGGCGGCGTCGAGCAGGCTTACCGCGTAATCCGCCTGCGTCTCGCCGTTGAGCGCGATCCAGTCGTTGATGCCGTCGGCTGAGTGCTGCCATTGATAGATCAAAGTCCCGAGGCCATCCGCGTCGGCCACCGTGCCGACCGCTGCGGAGAGCAGCTGCCCCACTGCGGCCACACCGCTGATGACCGGCGCCCCGGTGGGCGCATCGTTCACCGGCGCGACCGTGAGGTTGACGGTCCCCTTGGTGGTGCCGCCGGCGCCGTCGCTGAGCGTGTAGGTAAAGCTGTCAGCGCCGTGGTAGTCGGGCGAGGGCGTGTAGGTGTAGCTGCCGTTGCCGTTCGCTACCAGCGTGCCGTGTGCGGGGGCGTCGATGCCGGTGGTTGAGACGCCGACCACAGACAAGATTTGGCCGGCGTCTGGATTGTTCGCGTCCGTATCGTTGTTCAGCAGGTCGCTGGCATGGAACACCAGCGGCGCGTCTTCATTGGTCGTAAGCACATCCGCCACCGCCTGTGGGGTCGTGTTCAACACGATACCGCTGCGATTGAGATTGACCGCCACGTTCAGGGTGGCGCCGTTCAAGGTGTAGCGCGCGTAGCCGCCGACGGTGCCCACGAAAGTCCAGAGTCCGCCGCTTGCGCTGACCGACGCAGTGCCGGTGCCGGTCACTTGCAGCGCGCCGGTTTCGCTGAGCGCGCGCAGTTGCGTAGCGGTGAGGCTGAGATGGCCGTTGGTGCCGAGGTCGATGGTTTCGATCGAATGGAGCGCGGTTGTCGCGCCTAGATCGAGACTCAGTCCGATGCCGCCCAGTTGCAGCCGGTCGGCGCCGCTGCCGCCGTCGATGGTGGCGTCGGCGGCATCGTAGATCAGCGTGTCATTGCCATTGCCGCCGAGCAGCGTGTCCTTGCCCGCGCCGCCATCGAGCGTGTCGTTGCCGGCCCCGCCGATCAGGCTGTCCGCATTGGCGCCGCCGTTAAGCCGGTTGTTGCCGCCGTTGCCGGTCAGGCGATTAGCGAGCGAGTTACCGGTGGCGTTAATTGCGGCGCTACCCAGCAGGGTCAGCGCTTCGACATTGTTCGGCAGCGCGAAGCTGACGGTGCTCTTGACCAGATCGGTGCCCTGGCCGGCGGATTCCAGAATTTTGTCCTCCGCGGTGTCGACCAGATAGACATCGTTCCCCGCGCCGCCGTCCAGGGTGTCGGCGCCTGTGCCGCCGTCCAGGGTGTCATTCCCGGCGCCACCCAGCAGGAGGTCGCCGCCGGCCATGCCGAGCAGGGTATCGTCACCGGCCAGGCCGCTCAGGGTGTCGCGGCTGCTGGTGCCGCTGAGTCGGTTTTTGGCGGAAGTGCCGGTCAATACGGCCATGGGAGAAAGTCCTCTACGGGCTAGTCATCGGCAACTGGGCTGCCGCGGTGGGGCGTCGAGTATTTCAGAGACCTGAAGGCCGCGGATACGGCTGAAACAGGCTTTTTCAAGCCTATTGCCTGCAAATTTCTCCAGCTCGTCCGGTCCGAACATGTGCGGTGCATGCTGTCGTGAGGCCTTGGCGCGATGGGCTCCTGCAGCGGGTTCACGGCCCTGCGCCGATGGTC
>CANFVX010000109.1 GCA_947450495.1 Gammaproteobacteria bacterium | reverse complement strand
GGCGGTCCCAAATCTCCGCAAACGCCTGATGTTTGCGGGCGAAGAGGGCGATAAGCGATGGGTCAAAATGCGCCACGGGGTCGATGCGGTCATCGCCTATCGTCAGGATATGGACCGTTTTTTCGTGACTGAATGACGGCTTGTACGGTCGTTCCGAGCGTAGCGCGTCGTAAACGTCCGCAATCTGCACAATCCGCGCGGAGAGGGGAATCGCTTCACCCCCAATCGCTCTGGGATAGCCGGTTCCATCCCATTTTTCGTGGTGGAACAGGGCGATTTCCGCCCCCATACGTAATCTTGGCGAAGCCTCCAGAATCTGGTGACCGTATTCGGTGTGCCGATTCATTTCTTCGCGCTCGGCATCACTCAGCCGGCCCTTTTTCTTGAGTACCGCTGAATCCACGCTCATTTTGCCCACGTCGTGGAGTTGCGCGCTATAGCGGAGTTCGTCACACCAGGCATCCGGCATCCCGACTTCACGCGCGATGTAGTAGCTATATTCATTGACGCGAACGATATGGTTGCCGGTTTCCTCGTCGTGGATTTCGGCGGCGCGCGCAAGGAGTTGTACCGACAGCTGGAAGGCCTCTTCGGTTTCTGCCTGCAACAACTCAATGTGCGCGCGTTGCGCGTTCAACAACCGGTTGCGCTCGCGCAGCTTGGCATTCTTGGCGCGGATTTCGTCCATCATCGAGGCGCGCTCGATCAAGCCACCGACGACGCGCGCAATGGGCCAAATCAGGTCTTCAATGATTTTCGGGAAGGGCACCGGGGGGCGCGTGTTACGCGGCCGACGGTTAATGAGCTGGACAACTCCAATAACTTCATCCGCATAGTTCTTCAGCGGAAAACAGAGCATGGAGTGCGTCTGATAGCGCGGATGCTCGCGTGAAGGGTCGAATTTGTAGGGGCTACGTGGCGGGATCGCGTAAACATCATCGATGCGTGCCATCCGCCCAGAGTGCGCGACTTGGCCGGCGATTGAGCCCGGGCCTATCGGGACGATGAAATCGGCTCTAGAAACTTTGATGACGTCGTTCTGGATGCTGGCAGGCTCCAGCCAGCGCTTACCTTTGCCCTCGCGTACGATAAAAATCGTGCCGGCCTCAGCTTGGGTGAGGAGGCGGCTTTTTTGCAGGATTTTATCCAGTAACTGCGCCAGCGATTGTTGACTTTGACTGTCAACAAATTGCAGGAACTCGAGGATCAGGTTTGCACTCATCGGGGATACTCCGCACCGCGACAGCCTGATTGGCTGATAGCGCTCCTATTGCTAGCTTACACGCAGAATTTGACGCGACCTATCCCGCAGGGCGGCGTCCGGTGCCTGCAAGTCATCGGCTATACTTTGCGCTTATCTGTCAGTTCAACTTTAAGGCATTGCCCGCGGAGAGCGCATCAGCGCGACGTGGCTTCAATGCCGGAACCATTACCATGGCCAGCGGTTTTCCAGAATTCAAACAAATTTCACAACCCGCCTTGGAGGAGGACATCCTTCGTTGGTGGGATGAGGCGCAAATTTTCGAGCGCTGCGTTGCCGAGCGCGAAAACGCGCCAAGCTTCAGCTTCTTCGAAGGCCCCCCGACCGCCAACGGCCGTCCCGGTATTCACCATGTTTTGAGCCGGACCATCAAGGACTTGTTCTGCCGCTATAAGACGATCAAGGGCTACCGGGTCTACCGCAAGGCGGGCTGGGATACGCACGGCTTGCCGGTGGAAATCGAGGTTGAAAAAGCCTTGGGCCTCGATGGCCGGGCACAAATCGAAGCCTACGGCATCGCCGAATTTAATGCGGCCTGTCGGGAAAGCGTCAATCGCTACAAGGTGGACTGGGACAAACTCACTCGCCGCATCGGCTATTGGGTGGATCTCGAGCACCCGTACGTGACCTACCACACGAACTACATCGAATCGATATGGTGGCTGGTCAAACAAATCCATGAGCGCGGCCTGCTCTACAAAGGGCACAAGATTCAGTGGTATAGCCCGGGCAGCGGGACCGTGCTGTCTTCGCATGAGGTCAGCCTGGGCTATAAGGAAGTCACCGACCCCAGCGTCTACGTCCGATTTAACACGCTCGAGGACGCGAATACGAGTTTGCTGGCCTGGACGACCACTCCATGGACTCTTCCGTCCAACGTGGCGCTTGCCGTTGGTCCGAACATCACTTACGTCAAGGTTCGACTGACTGGAGGGGCGGGCGATCAGCACCTGATTTTGGCCGAAGCCCGATTGTCGACATTGCGCGAAGAACACGAGATTGTCGGCCAGATGCGCGGCTTGGATTTGGTAGGCCTGCGGTACTCACGGCTCTTTGAGTTGCCGGGCGCGCCGGAGCAAGAAGCCGCGTGGCGCGTGGTTGCGGCCGACTATGTGAGCACCGACGATGGTACCGGCATCGTGCATATCGCGCCGGCATTCGGTGCGGAAGACTATGAAGTTGGACAGCGCGAACAACTACCCTTACTCAACCCCATGGCGCCGGACGGGAAGTTCATCGCCGGCACGCCGTTGGTGGAAGGCCTGTGGTTCAAAGACGCAAATCGCGTCATCAATCGCGACCTTAGAGCTCGCGGCCTGTTGTTCCGCGAAGATTCTTATCTGCACAACTATCCTCACGACTGGCGCAAGGGCACGCCCTTGATGAGCTACCCGGTGGAAAGCTGGTTCATTCGGACCAGCGCCATCAAAGACCGCATGGTCGCGCTCAATCAGACCATCAATTGGCAACCGCCTTCGATTCGCGACGGGCGCTTCGGCAACTGGCTCGAAAATAACGTCGATTGGGCGCTCTCGCGTAAACGCTACTGGGGTACGCCGCTTCCGATCTGGGTCTCCGATGCGCCGGGATCTACTTACTTCGAGGTGATCGGTTCGGTGGCCGAACTGCGCGAGAAATGTGGCGCCGGCTTGCCCGAGGGCGACGCACTCGATTTGCATCGCCCCTTCGTCGACACGCTAACCTGGCCGTCGCCAGACGGCGGCACGATGCGTCGGGTGCTGGATGTGATGGACGTGTGGTTTGATTCCGGCGCTATGCCGTTTGCGCAATGGCACTACCCCTTCGAAAACAAGGCAGCGTTCGAGCGGAGTTTCCCGGCAGATTTTATCTGCGAGGGCGTCGACCAGACGCGGGGTTGGTTCTACACCCTGCACGCCATCGCCGCGTTGACCATGGACAACGTCTCTTTCCGCAATTGCGTGGTGAACGGGCTCATTCTCGACGAGAAGGGCGAGAAGATGTCGAAGTCGAAGGGCAATACGATTGACCCCTTCGCGGTGGTGGCCGAGCACGGTGCCGACGTTGTGCGTTGGTACATGATGAGTAACTCGCCGCCGTGGGACAACATGAAGTTCGCGATGCGCGGTTTGCTCGAAACGCGCAACAAGTTCTTCAGTACGGTAGAAAACGTGTACCGCTTTTTTGCGAGCTACGCGAATATCGATGGCTTCAATGGCAGCGAAGCGCGTTTGTCGGTCGGTCAGCGGAAAGAACTCGACCGCTGGATTCTGAGCAGGCTCAACGCCACCGTCGCGACTGCCGACCAGGCGTATTCCGATTACGATGCCACCCGCGCCGCGCGAGCCGTTGAGGCCTTCGTGGAAGAGCTTTCCAATTGGTATATCCGTCGCTCGCGCGATCGGTTCTGGGCTAGCCGCAAGGAAGGCGAAGCGGTCGACGACACCGACAAACTGGGCGCCTACCAGACTACCGCCGAGTGCCTTCTGTGCATTGCCAAATTGATGAGTCCCATCGCGCCATTTTTTGCCGAGTGGCTGTTCCGCAGTCTCAATGAAAAGCTGGGCTGGGAAGCGGCACCGTCTGTACACATGAGCGAGTTTCCCGCCGTGGATCCGGCGGCCGACGAACCAGCGCTGGAGCATCGGATGGCGCTCGCGCGCGACATCGTCTCGCTGACGCTGCTGCTGCGGAATCGTGCGGGAATCAACGTGCGGCAACCGCTGTCGAGAATCCTGTTGGTAGGTGGGCCGGAATCGACCGACATGGCGGCGATCGAAGACGTGCGGGAAATCATTCTGGAAGAAGTTAACGTTCGCGCGATTGAATACGTCGCGGATAGCGCGCATCTCGTGCGGCGCTCGGCCAAAGCGAACTTCAAGAAACTGGGCGCGCGCCTTGGCAAACAGATGAAAGCAGTCGCTGCGGTCATCGCTGCGATGGACAGCGATGCGGTTGGCCGGTTGCTGTCAGCAGGTAGCGCGACCCTGCAGGTCGAAGGAGACAGCATCAGCATTGACGCTGGCGAACTCGAAATTCTCAGCGAAGAAATCGGCGCCTGGTTGGTGGCACAGGAAGGTAGCATCACGGTCGCGCTGGATACCACGATCACCGCGACGCTGCTGGAGCAGGGCCTTGCGCGGGAAATCGTTCGTTGCGTTCAGAGTCTGCGCAAAAAGGCCGATTTGGCGCTCACCGATCGCATCCATGTGGAGTTCTCAGTAGGCACCGCAGTTGCCGCCGCGATCGAGCGCCATCGCGATTACATCGCGGGCGAAGTGCTGGCGCTAAGTTTGACCGCGACCGCGTCTCCGGCAGGCGAGGTGCTTGAGCAATTCGAAGTTGGCGAGGGCGAGGCGCTCATCGCGCTGAAGCGAGCCTGAAATCTGGGGCTGCCGGCGCGCGGATCATTCAAGCCACGTGCCGGTATTGTTGGGTGGGGAAGCGCCACGGCAAATCGCGTGGCATAGCCATCACCCTGTTACGTTATCGCGCGGCAAACTCGGCAAGCGTCATCGGGCGACTAATCGCATAGCCCTGCGCGTAGTCGATGCCTGATTCCTTCAGTAGCTGCAGCACGGCGTTATCTTCAACGAATTCGGCAACGGTCCGTTTGCCCATCAGATGGCCAATCTCGTTGATCGATTGCACCATCGCGAGGTCTACCGGATCGGTCGCGATCCCGCGCACAAAGCTGCCGTCTATCTTGAGAAAGTCCACCGGCAAATTTTTAAGGTAGCCAAAGGAAGAGAAACCGCTACCGAAGTCGTCCAGCGCAAACAAGCAGCCGCGCGCCTTGAGCGTTTCCATGAATCTTCCGGCCTGAACGATGTCTGCCACCGCCGCGGTCTCCGTAATTTCAAAACAGAGCCGCGAAGCAGGAATCCTGCAGGCCGTCATGCGTTCGAGGATGAAACTCAACAGTTCGTCGTTACCGAACGATTGGCCGGAGAGATTGATCGCGCAGACATCGAGACGGTCTAGCAGACGGGGATTTTGAGCGAGCCAATCAAAGGTGTGTGAAACGACCCAGCGGTCGATTTTGCCCGCAAGGCTGTAACGCTCTGCGGCTGGCAAAAACTCACTGGGCATGACGATTTGCCCACGCTCATCACGCATCCGAATCAGCATTTCATAGTGGTCACCCGGGGCCCCTGCCTGAATTGGCACGATGGGCTGCAGGCAGAGTTCAAAGCGATTTTCCAGCAAAGCATCGTTGATGCGCGTCGCCCAACGCATTTGCCCGTGGCGCGAGACCAGCTTGATGTTGTCCGGTTCGTAGGTGTGGATGCGATTGCGCCCGGCGTCCTTGGCGGCATAGCAGGCGGTATCCGCCATGCTCAGTGCCCCGGCCACGCTGTCGCAGGCACTGGTCAAGGACACCAGACCAATGCTGAGTGAGACCTTGTACGTGCGCTCTTCCCATTCAAAACGGAAGTCGTCAATTGCGCTGCGGGCGGCCTCAAGCGTTGAGGCTGCCTCGCGTAGCGGGCAGTCTTCGATCAGGAGCGCGAAGTCATCGCCACCGATTCGCGCAAGCGTGTCGCGCTTGCGGATTACCGCCAGAAGGATCTTGGCGATTTGGCGTAGGAGTTCGTCACCGGCCGCATGGCCACAGGTGTCATTAACGATTCTGAACTGGTCGATATCAATGATCGCCAGCGCATGAGTGGAGTTTTCGCTCTGCGCGCTTTCGAGTACGCGCCGCATGCGGTGCTCAATGACATTGCGATTGGCAAGCCCGGTCAAGTCATCGTGGGCTGAGTGATACTGAAGCTTTTCCGAGAGCTTGTAGGCTTCGTTAATGTCCTCGCAGGTCATCAGTAAGATGGCCTCACTGGCACGTCCCATCACGCGCGCAGTCTCTCTCACCCACAGAAGTTCGCCGTTCTTTTTGCGGCGGCGAATTTCCCAGCGGTGCACGCGATCCGGCTCATCGAGTGCTTCGAGCAGATTGGTTTGGGCCTTGCTCTGATCCTGTTGCGCGTAGAAGCCAATAACAGGTCGGTCCTGTACTTCAATGACTTCATAACCGAAGGTGTCCACGCCAAAACGATTGGCGAGGATGACATCAAGATTGGCGTTTAAGGTGAGACAGGTGACCGGCGTATGGTCGTATAAAAAATTATCGGCGTGCTGGCGTAATTTGGACCAATCCCGGCGCTGACCCAGTTGGGCACCGGGCAACTGTACGATCGATGAGGGTAGTTTTGAGGGCTCGCTTTCGTGCGCCTGCAAGCGCTCGGCGGTCTGTTTAAGCGAAAGCTGCGTGTGAATGCGGGCAAGCAGGATCGGCAGATCGCCGGGCTTTACGACGTAGTCGTTGGCACCCAGATCCAGCGCCCGGGTGATGTCCTGCTTGTCGTCACTGGCCGCCAGCATGATGACTGGCAGCTGCGTGGGATTGAAGGTCTTGCGCAGTGTTTGCAATACCTCATGCCCCAGCATGCCTGGCATTTGCAGGTCCAGCAGCACGAGATCAAAAGACTGACGTTCCAGTGCGGCTAGCGCCTGAACGCCGTCTTCGGCGGTGACTACCTGATAGCCTTTGGAGCTCAGGCGCATAGCAATTGCGCGGCGTATCGTCGCGTTGTCATCAACAGCGAGCACGCATGCCGAACTTGCCGACATGGGAAAACCCTCCTGACGCGCTGATGCCTTTTTTTATGGCGTTTAGTGGGCGATGGCCCAGCGCGAGTGTGTTCGTGGGAATCGGACTTGCGGAGCCGACCCCGATAACGGACGTCGCTCCAACACCGCCGCGCCGACTCCTGCTCGCTGCGGTGATAGTCGGCTAATCGGCCGTTGAGGGATAAAGTTTAGGCAGCGAGGTCGACTTGGCGGCGACGGGTTTGCGGGTCGTGTTTTGATGCGCGCTCCATGCCACTGCGAGCGCGGCGCCATCAACGCTGGCGTGAGCGTTTCCGTAAAGTTGCGCGTCCAGCGCGAGCAGGGGCGCACGCAAAGGCTCATCCACCAGCGCTGCTATCTGTCCCAGCGTGCGCGGTGGCGAGTGCGGCCACTGGCTGGCCGCCCAGGCCAACACGGCATCGCGGATTTGGCGCGAGTCGCCGCCGCGACAAGCCGCTTCAATCGCACGCGCCCCGATGGGCGTGGGGATGTCTGGATGGATCGGCACCGGCTTGGCGATGCGCTGGGCTTGCCGCCACCACAGCAACAAGCTGCCGACCCAGCCCGCCAGCGCAAGCATCGCAATCCATCGCCAAGGTGACTGCTCCGGAACGTCCAACGGGACTGTCGGTAGTGGTGGGAGGTTGTTGATCTGCGGTGCGGTGTTGCTTGAGACGGCGGCAGCCGGCTGCTCGGACTGTGTGGGCGTAGGCGTTGAGTCCGCCGCTGGCTGCGCCGTGAGGCGAATACTCGGGGTTCGGGCGTATTCCAGTTGGTCGGTGGAGGTGTTCCACCAGGGCACTTCAATCGGCGGTAATTCAAGCTCACCCGGCCGGTTGGCTATCAAGGCCAATTTTTGGGCGAGTGCGCCGCTGAAACTCGCGTCCTGTTGCTGGTCATTCGACTGCGGACGCTCTGGATAGGCTTTCCAGTCAGGGGGGGCGGTGACCGTGATCGGCGGTAATTGCCCCGCCGTTAAGCCTTCAGCCCAGAGCGTGATGGTGCGCGAAATCGGCTCGCCCACCCGCGCCTCGCGGTTGGCTGGCTGCCATTCATCCTGCAAGCGCAGTTTGCGCGCGGGCAGCCAGTGTTTGCCGGGAAAACTGGCAGGCACCGGTTTGACGGCCAGTTCCAGCGTGCCAGACACCACGCGCTTGGTGGCCATGGCCTGCGCAAAGGTATCGAACAGGGAAAAGCCCCGCTTCACCACCTGCGCCGTCACTTCGGCCGGCTGGATACTCAATTTCCCGCTGGTTTGGGGATACAGCACAAAACGTCGTTCTACGACTTCGAAGCGTTTGCCGTCGCGCGTACTTTCGTAGTGGCGATCTTCATTCAGAGGCTTTACCAGCACATCGCTCGAAAAACGCGGTTCGGAAAGCGAGGCGTTGCTGATTTCGTAGCGTCGCCACAGCCGGATCGTGTAGAGCACTTCCTGTTGCACGTAGGGGTTGCGCGGAGAGGCCTCTACTTCCAGAAAGAGACCATCGTCGGTCGCGCTCGTGCCGCCGGCGCCGTTGGCGAGCGCGAGTTGTCGCGGCGCAGATTTCAGGTTGCCGAAGGCAATGGCGGGGATCACCAGTGGGCTGGCGTGTTTAGGCAGGACCGTTAAGGTCCACGCGGTGCGTCGCGTGTGACGGCCGTTGATCAACTCGATCGCGGTCTGCTGGTTGCGACCAAGGATCTGAAAGTCGGCCTCGAGGGCGGAGAAATCAGGATCCTGATCGACCGTCCCTTCGGTCTCGAAGGTCAACTGGAACGATTCGTTGGCCTGTGGCGGGTCGGGCTCAACCCGCAGGTTCACCCCGTCGGCGTGAACCGTCCATCCGCAGATCAGCAATATTCCAGCGAGCAGCCATCGGCCTACCATGCGTCTTCACTCCCTGCTTGCCCGCCATACTGGCGCTGGTACTGATACTGAAATTTGCGGCGCCAAAGGCCGCCCGGATCGTCCGGCACCTGCCGCAGCCACTGTTCGGACGAGAGCTTTTCTTCGCTGTTGCCCTCGGCCGCTGCTTGCGCGGCCTGTTCGGCGGCCTGCTTGCGTTGCTGGTCGCTCATCGCGGCGTTGCCTTTGCCTGTGCCCTCGTGTCCCGATTGAGCGTCCTGTTGGGCCGACTGCTCTTTGCCAGATTGCTGCTCGTTCGCCGCATCGGATTGCTGTTCCTGACCGGCGTCTTTGCTTTCCTGCTGGCCGTCGGCGGGCTTGGCCCCTTGTTCTGCTTCACCTTCGCCTTGCTTCCCTTGCTGATTGTCCTTTTGTCCGGATGATTGCTGGTCTTTCTCCGCTTGCTCTTTCTCGGATTCCTCGTCCCGCTTGCGCAGGAGGTCTTCAATCAGGGATTTGTTGAACCGCGCATCATCGTGTTGCGGGTTTTCTTTCAGCGCCGCGTCGTAGGCGGCGAGGGCTTCCTTGAACTGTCCCTGACGGGCCAGCGCGTTGCCGAGGTTGTAGCGGGATTCGGCATCGCTGCCTTCGTTGAGTGCGTTGGCCGCAGCCTGATAGTCGCCCTGCCGGTAATACGCGGCCCCGCGCCAGCCCGGGTGCTGAAAGTCGTTCGCCGCCTTGGCGTACTCCTTGCGCTGGAATTCGCGCTGCCCTGCCTGATCGGGACTGAACCACCAGTCGAGCGCTTCTGCGCGTTGCGCAGGCAACAGCAAGGGGAGCAACAACAGGCTAAACAGCAT
>CANFVX010000108.1 GCA_947450495.1 Gammaproteobacteria bacterium | reverse complement strand
TGCCCTGCACGAATATTTTGACCGGCGCTTCGGGTTCGCCCGCGCCGTCTTTTTTGAGCCAGCGGTCAAACCAGCGCAGCTGCAACTTGGTGAGGTCCTCTTTCATGTCGAGGAACAGCCCGTTGGCGCGGAAACCGAAATCCACTTCGCCCACTACGTTATGGAACATCGCGTGCGCCCAGGGTCCGATGATGAGACGGCTTTCCTTGCGGGCGATATCGGTGCCCGCGTGCTCGCGCACGGATTTAAAGTGCTGGAGGTCGCCCGCCAGCAATAAATCGTGCCAGCCCGCAATCGACAGGCTCGGCGCGGTGACGGAGGCATGCCGTCCACTTACCAGCAGATTTTTCGTCCAGGCATCGGGCTCGGCGTGGCGGAGCATCTCGAAGAAAAACGGCACAAAGCGCTCGTCGCCCGGCCGGGTCGGCGCAAATTGTTCCAGCGGGAGCTGGCGAAGCACGGCTTCAAAGTCGTCCATGTCATCCACCAGTTGGCGGAGCAGGGGGAAGAACTCGGCCGGATCGGGCCGACCCCTGATGAGCGCGGTCGGTCCAATCGCGCGCATGCTCCACATCGCCAGCAGGCCAATGTTGAGCGCGCCGCCGCGCCAGAAGTGGTTGTGCCAGAAATCGCAGGGCGCGGTGGTGGGCGAGAGTGCTTTCAGCGCGGGATGTCCGCTGGCGGCGGCGAGCCAGGAGGTGCCGCCCATATAGGACAGTCCGTAGCAACCTACCGCGCCACTCGACCACGTCTGAGCCGCCGCCCAGGCGATGCTGTCGTGGCCATCGTTCAGTTCATCACGGTAAGGAAAGAAGGTGTCGCCTTCAGAGGCCCAGCGCCCGCGGACGTCCTGAATTACCACCGCATAGCCCGCCGCCGCGGCGCGCACCGGATCCAGCGTCATCGCCGTGATGGGCCACAGTTCGCGGTTGTAGGGGGTTCTTTGCAGTAGCACCGGGTGCGGGCCCGGCGCCTGGGGGCGGTAGACGTCGGCCCGCAGGACGATGCCATCGCGCATCGGAACGGCAACGCTTTTCTCAACAATGATGCTCATGAAGAGGGGCTCCTGTGGGTATCGGGTGGCTCGATGGGGCGCGTGCTCATGCCGAGCAGCGTTTCCATGTCTTTGCGGTGCGCATCAACCAGTGCTAACCAGTCCTTTAGAAAGAGCAGGCCGGTTTGCGTGACGGTGTACATGCGGCGAGCCGGCCCGTCGGTGCTGGTATCCCAGTCCGATGCCACCAGCCCCATGCGCTCCATCTGGCGGAGCGTGCGATAAATCGACCCTTTGTTGTAGTCGCCGTAGCCCGCGTCCTCGAGTCGCTGCACGAGGTCGTAGCCATAAGCGGTCCAGCCCTGAAGCAAGGCAAGAAGGTGGGCGGTCAGCATGTCGCCGCTGGGCTTGAACCTGGCGAAGAGGTCGGTTCTCTGCATTCTCTGGTCCTTGGGATCTGCATTGCAGCAATTTTGCGTTGACACCTAGATGCGCATCGCATATACATCGTTTCGTTAGTGTGCACTGCAACATGCTATGGCACAATCCAATCACTTACAGGAGTTAGTCATGACCACAGCCCAGACCCGCAAGACGCCCAAAGACGACACCGCACCGGCCGCCACGATTTCCAGCTATCTGGAAACCCTCAGCGCCCAGCACGAAAAATTTGCCGAATCCATGAAAGAAAGCCGTGCGCGCGCCCATCGCATCGCCGAAGAAATGACCGAAGCCCTGCTCGCCGGGCAGCGCGACATGCTCGGGATTGCGCGCCAGATCGTAGGCAATCCCACCGACATGGGCGCCAACAGCAAGGCCATGATGGAACTCGCCACCGCCGCCCAAGAGCGCTCGCTGTCGCTCGGCAAGTTCGTGTACACCGAACAGGCGCAGGTCGGTGCCGAAGTGCGCAAGTTCTGGGAAACCTCTTTCGCCACTCCGCCGAGCTTCATGCCCAGCATGCCGGCGATGCCGAACTGGTTCCCCAAGTTCCAGTAAACCTTGTCAGTGACTGCTGGCATCCGTGAACCCCTTGCCGGGGTTCGCGGATCCTTCTGAATGCAAGCGGCGAGTTCCTATGACTTCACGGCAATTCGAGGACGATGAAGCCCTGCCTCCCGAGGCGGACTACGACAACCCGTTTGCCCATGATCCATCGGTAGAACTCACCACAACCCCGCTCTGGCGTGAAGCCGGCTGGGGGCTCGATTGGGTGAAGCTGCGCTGGTCGCCGGTGTTTTATGGCGCCGGCTTGCCCCGTGGCCAGCAGGAACCCGTGCTCCTGATTCCTGGCTTCATGGCGGGTGACGCCCTGATGCTCGAACTGCATCGCTGGTTGAAACGGATGGGCTACCGGTCCTATCTGTCCAACATCACCTGGAACAACGACTGTCCTGACCGCACCGCAAAAATGCTGGCCCAGCGCGCGCTGCGGATCAAACAGGAAACCGGCATGCCCCTGCGCCTGATCGGACACAGCCTGGGCGGGATGCTGGCCAAGAGTCTGGTGCAAGACCATCCGTCGCTGTTCGACCGCATCATTACCCTTGGCTCTCCGTTTCGCTCGATGGTGAAAGCCCATCCAGCGGTGGTGGGGATCTGGGATCAGCTCAAGCGAGCGCAGGGCGGGCTGATTGGCCGCAATCTCCACGCGTCCTGTGGCACCGGCCACTGCATGTGTGCCTTCGTTCGCAATATGCTGGACCCCAAGCCGCGCGCGCAGGTGGCGCAATTTGCGGTGTACTCGCGCCATGATGGCGTCGCCGAATGGACGAGCTGCATCGAAGAAGACGAGCGCAACAACACCGAAGTGCAATGCACGCACATCGGTATGGTTTTTCATCCCGAAGTATTTCGGGCGATCGCGCAGCGGCTGGCCCAGCCGCTGACCGGCTCTCGCCCGGCGACAGACGGAACGCCCAAGCGTTCCAAGGAGGAACCCGATGAGCGATGACGACCAGATGAACCCCGTTCGCCTGTGGCGCGAATGGTTTGTGAAGTCCGAAAAAGCCTGGAGTCAGGCCATGACCGATGTCATGGGGGATGAGCGCTTCTCCAAGGGCATGGGGCGCTACATGCAGGAAGCCCTGCATACGCACCGCATGTTCAGCGAATCCATGGCGCAATACCTCGCCAATCTGAACCTGCCGTCGCGGCAGGACATTCTGGACCTGAGCGACCGCATGGGGCAGGTGGAAGACGCTTTGGCCTCGGTGCAAGTGGAGTTGCGTGAATTGCGCACCAGGCTGGCCCAGGGCGTGACCGCGCTCCCGGCCATGAGCGCAGAGCGTCCTAAACCGGCGCGGACCAAACGTCCTGCGGAGCAAGCCTGAGATGGCCAGTAGACGCGCGCCGGCGGCGCGACCTACCGCCGCGCCTGCGATCCCGCAGGAGGAAATCGACCGTCAGGTAGAACGGGCCGTTGAGCGCACTCTCGCGCGCAACATCCCTGGCCTGCGCATGCCCACGCCCGACCTCGATCTGGACGTGGGGCAAACCCCCAAGGAGCTGGTCTACGCCCACGAGACCATGCGGCTTTATCACTACAAGCCGATGCTGGACGAGATCTATCGTGTGCCGCTGCTGGTGATCATGTCGCCGGTCGCCAAAGGCTACATTCTTGACCTCGCGCCCGGGCAGAGCCTGATTGAATATCTGGTGCTGCAAGGCTACGACGTCTACATGATCGACTGGATCGCGCCCCGCCGGGAGCATGCGGCGCTGGGCATCGAAGCCTATGTCGCCGGGATGATTGGCGAAGCCGTGGCGCGGGTCGCCGAAGATTCCGGCGAAACCGACCTCACGATGGTCGGCTATTGCATGGGTGGCATGCTGGCCTGCCTGTACACGGCGCTTAATCCGCGCAGGCTCAAAAATCTGGTGTGCTTCACCACGCCCATCAACGCCGACGGCATGACGCTTTACAAGCAGTGGGTGAATTCACGCGCTTTCGACATCGATCGGCTGGTCAGCGAGCTGGGGGTGATTCCTGGCGAAATGATCAACGCGTCGATTCAGGCCTTGCGCCCGTTTCAGCGCAGCGCCAACCAGCTGCAGTTGCTGAATAACGTCGACAACGACGCCTTCGTCAAAGCCAATTTACGCTTCGACCGTTGGGCCGCCGATCAACTCCCCTTACCCGGCGAACTCATGCGTGAATTTGTGCGCGACTTTTTGCGCGCTAATGAGCTCATTACGGGGGATTTCCATGTGGGTGACAAAGGGATTGATCTGGGTAAAATCCGGATGCCCTTTCTGCACGTCGCAGCGGAATACGATCACATTGTCCCCACCGCGGCCTCCAGCGACCTCATCGGTCTGATCGGCAGCAAGGACAAGCAGGAGATCGTGGTCAAGGGTGGGCATGTGAGTCTGGTCGCGGGCGGCAACGCGGTGTATCGATTGTGGCCGCAGCTCGACCGCTGGCTGGCAATCCGTTCGGTTTAAGGCGCGCAACGAGTTCGTGTCCGGCGTCTTTCAGTTTCAATTTACAAAAGCCCGAGGAGAATCCCGCTGATGTCCAACGCTCGTGTTGCTGAGGCATGGAAACACTATCCCTTGCATACCAAGTTGCAGGGCAAGCCTTTCACCCTGCGTCCCATGACCGTGGACGACGGCGAAGCGCTGCGGGCGTTTGCCCTCGAGTTGCCGCCGCATGATTTGCTCTTTATGCGACGCGACATCACCAAGCCCGAAGGCATTGGCCGCTGGTTAGATGCTGTGCGGCGCGGTGCCATGTACACCATTCTCTGCGAAGACGCGCACGGCATTGCCGGCTATTCCTCGTTACATCTCACCGAACTGGATTGGTCGCAGCACGTGGCCGATTTGCGGGTCGCCAGCGCGCATCGCGCTCGCGGTCTCGGGCTTGGCCGACTGCTCACGCGGGAAGCTTTCAACATGGCGCTCGCACTCGGCATCGAGAAAGTGGAAGCCCGCATGACGCCGGACCAGCAGGGCGCGCGGGCACTTTTCCAGGAACTGGGCTTTCAGCCCGAAGCGCTCCTGAAAGACGAAGTGAAAGATCGCGACGGCGAGTACCACGACCTGCTGATCATGGCCTGCAACGTCGAAGTTTTCATGGCCCAGCGCCGGGCCTTTGGCGTTACCGGTTAATCTGCTCTTTCCGGCGCTCGTTGCCTCATAACGAGCGCCGAATCCACGCCTCTAACGCATTCGCGGGGAGCGCGCCGCTCTGGCGTGCGACCTCCTGCCCGTTCTTGAACACAATCAAGGTTGGAATGCTGCGGATTCCGTAGCGTTGCGCGATGTCCTGCGCTTCATCGGTGTTGATTTTCATCAGCCGCGCTGCGGGCTCCAGCGCCGCCGCCGCCTGTTCAAAAGCCGGCGCCATCGACCGACAGGGCCCGCACCAGGGCGCCCAGAAATCCACCACCACCGGGATCTCGTTGGCTTGCACGTGGCGGGTAAAACGGGCGCTGTCGACCGCCAGCGGATGCCCATCAAACAACGCCTGGCGGCAGGCCCCGCAGTTGGGTCGTTCCGCAAGCCGCGCGGTCGGCAGCCGGTTGGTTTTATCGCAGTGGGGGCAAACGAGATGCAGGGTATCGGTCATGGCGCGTCCATTGGCTGTGGCATACCAGCGGATATGGTGGGCGAACGGGAGATATTCAAGGCCCGCGCTTTTTTTGAGGCAAAAAAAACGAGGTACCCGCTACAGGTACCTCGTTGTCAGTCTCACTAGGTAGGTCGTTATTGTCGTGCTTTAGCCCTGGAACTTCGGCATCACTTCCTTCGCAAACAGACTCATGCTGGCGCGAATGTGGTGAGGCGCGAGGCCGGGCAGGGCGGTGGCACACACCATGTGGGTGAGGCGACCGGCCTTGGTGTAGGCGTCGATCATTTCGGCGGCATCCTTCGGCGTGCCGACGATGGCGTCCTCGCCGAAGAAGCTGAAGGCTTGCTTGCTGATCATTTCGTCCACGCTCGGAATGCCTTCGCCGGCCTTTTCATCGCCCGGCTGGTCGCCCGCTTCGGCGAACCACTTCGCATACTGGGTGGCCATGAAGTGCAGCGGCTTCGCCGCCAGTTCCCAGGCCTGCTCGCGGCTGGGCGCCACGTACACCGCACGCAGCTGCGCGATGTTGAAGTTGCGCGGGTCGCGGCCGAATTTGCGGAGGTTCTCGTCGTAGATCTTGTCCATCGCGCTCGGGCCCACGGCCTGGAAGTGGAAGCCCATGCGCGCGGCGCGCTCAATGGCCTTCGGCGCGATCGCGCCCATCCACATCGGGGGATGCGGACGCTGCAGCGCAGGCGGCACGATCTGGATGTTCTTCAGTTTGGTGAACTTGCCGTCGATCGTGACCGACTCGCCGGACAGCAGGCGCTGCACGATTTCGGCGCTTTCGGTCATGCGCGCGCCGCGTGTGGCAGCGGGAATGCCCTGATCGTCGAATTCAGCCGGGCGGTAGCCGAGGCCCACGCCAAGCTCGAACCGGCCGTTAGAGATGAGGTCGACGGTGGCGGTGTCTTCGGCCAGACGAACCGGGTTGTGCAGCGGCAGCAGCACGAGGAAGGTGCCGATGCGGATGCGGGTGGTGCGGGCGGCGACGGCGCCGGCAATAGGCAGCAGCGAGGGCGAATAGCCGTCATCCACAAAGTGATGTTCCGTCAGCCAGGCGTCGTCGAAGCCCATGGCTTCGGAATCGGCGATCAGGTCAAGGTGCGTGCGGTAGAGCTGTTCCCACGGCACGCGGGCAAATTCGGGGTTGCGGAACGGCCAGAGGACGCCGAAGCGAAGACTCATCTGTATCTCCCTCAAGTGAATTGGGCAATTGGTATTGTTCGAGCGCTCAGGACGTTACACTCGCCCTTCATTAAGGGCAAGCCAGCCGACCACAATCGCGTCGCAACCCCATCGCCCAGAAAGTAGCCATCCCCTCCAGTGCTCGGATATCGCCATATCTTTCACGCCGGCAATCATGCCGATGTGCTCAAGCACGCCGTGCTCACGCTGACCCTGCAGGCCTTGCTGCGTAAGGAAAAGCCTTTCGTCTACATCGACACCCACGCCGGGGCCGGGCTTTATCCGCTGGACGATCCGCGCGCGCAGCGCACCGCCGAATACGTGGCCGGCATCGCGCGCTGGTGGGAAGCGCCGGCCACCAGCCCCGCGCTGGCGCCGCTGATGGACATCCTCCGCGCCGAAAATCCCGATGGCGAGTTGCGCCGCTATCCGGGATCGCCATCGATCGCCCGGCATCTGCTGCGCCCCGAAGACCGCATGGTGCTCTTCGAGCTGCATCCCGCCGACCATCAGACGCTGGTGGAAGGTTTCGGCGGTAGCGCTGGCGTGCGCATTGAGCAGGTCGACGCATTTGCGCGACTGAAAGCCTATGTGCCGCCGCAGGAGCGGCGCGGGGTGGTGCTCATCGACCCGCCTTACGAACTCAAAAGCGATTACGCCAAAGTGGTCGAGATGATTGCCGACGCCCATCGCCGCTGGGCCACCGGGGTGTTCCTGCTGTGGTACCCGGTGCTCTCCAAGCTGGCCGCGCAACGATTTGTCGAACGTCTGGCCAGCACCGGCATCCCGCGCCAGCTCTGTATCGAGTACCTGCCGTTCATCGACGACGCTGCGGCCAATCTCCTTGGCTCAGGCATGCTCATCATCAATCCGCCCTTCAAGTTAGATGCGGCTCTGGCCGATTTGGCGAAGGCGCTGGGCGAGGGCGCTGCCAGTCATTGCCGGGTGCGGTGGACCGTGCCGGAGTAGCGTCCTGCCCTAGCCCTTCAAAGGAGGAAACGGTGCTGGAGTCGCAAACCGAAGGATCGCCGCAAGACCTCAAAGACCGGGTAGCCACCGAGCAGGTCGCCATGGTGTTGCGCATGGGCGCACCGGGGGGCTTGGCCTCGGCCATCGTCTGCCTCATCTACGCCAGTTTGATTTTTCCCTATTACCCCCGGTGGCAGGTGGCGCTATGGGTGGCCTCTTCAGTGCTCATCTGCGCAATCCGGGCGGGGCTCGCATTCGCCGCCCGTAAAACAGGGTCGCTCAGGCCGTCCCGGCGGTCGCCGCTCCTCTGTATTTTGATCGGCGCCACCTCGGGTTTGTGCTGGGGCGTCGCCGGGATTTTCTTCCTGCCCATGGACCAACCAGACCTCATGTTCCTGCTGGCCATGCTGCTGGCCGGCATGCCCACCGGCGCAATTTCCAGTCTGGGCAGTTTTTTCCCGGCCTATCTCGCCTACGTCGCCTGTTCGGTCTTACCTTTTTCACTCAACGCGATGCTCAGCTTTGAGCACTATGCTGCGCTGACTAGTCTGGTCGGACTGATTTTCTCCGGCTTCCTGCTGCGTATGAGTGCGATCAGCAACGCCAACCTGCGCGAGAACATTACCCAGCGCTTACGACTCGAAGCGCTGACCGGGTCGCTGGTCAAAGCCCGCGACGCGGCGGAAAGCGCCAGCCGCGCCAAGTCGAGTTTTCTCGCCAACATGAGCCATGAAATTCGCACCCCGCTGAATGCGGTGGTGGGGATCAGCGAACTGTTGCAGGACATTACCGACAGCCCGCGCACGGTGGCTTATGCCGGCACCATCCGTAAATCCGCGCTGTCCCTGCTGGGCATCATCAACGATGTGCTCGACCTCAGCCGGATCGAAGCCGGCGGGCTTAGCTTGCGGCCCGAGACCTTCTGCGTGCGGACGCTCCTGAACGAGATCCTCGACATGTTTGTCCCGGTGGCCCATGGCAAACAGCTCGCGCTCAGCCTGCAGGTCGCCCCCGGGGTGCCGGAATATGTATTGGCCGATCCGGTTCGTCTGCGTCAGGTGTTGGTGAATCTGCTCGGCAATGCGCTCAAATTTACGCAGGCAGGAGACGTGCGCGTGCAGGTGGATAGCGAGGTCACTGAGGGTCGGCATCGGCTGTCAGTCGCGGTGGCCGATACCGGCGTGGGCCTGAGCCCCGAACAGCAGATCGCGATCTTTCAGCCTTTTACCCAGATCGATTTGGAGCATGTGAAAGGTCAGGGCGGCACCGGCCTTGGACTCACCATTACCGCCGAACTCGTGAGCCTCATGGGCGGGCAGCTCAAGCTCGAAAGTACGCCGGGTCAGGGCTCTGTGTTTGTTCTGGACATCCCTGTGACCGTGGTGGACGCAACGGCGGTTCCGGCGGTGATCCCCGCAACGCCGATGGTTCGGCGCACGGATACGCCCCGGGTGCTGCTGGTGGAGGACAATCCGGTGAACCAGCTGGTGGCCTCCGAAATGCTTATTTCACTCGGCTGCACGGTGCGAGTGGCGGGATCGGGTGAGGAAAGTTTGTTGGCCATGGCCGACGAGCCCTTCGATATCGTCTTCATGGACTGTCAGATGCCTGAGATGGATGGCTTTGAGGCCACGCGGCGCTGGCGGCTCGATGAAGCGCTCAGGGGCAGCGCCCGACTGCCGGTCGTGGCGCTGACGGCAAACGCCATTCTCGGCGACCGCGAAGACTGTCTGGCGGCGGGCATGGACGACTACCTGCCGAAGCCGGTTTCCCGCGAACAGCTCGCCGTAGCGCTCAGGCGATATGTCGCCGAAGCGCACCCGCTGAACGCCTGAGGCAGTCACGGGCGATGCAGGCACCGCCCGTGCTTAAGCTCAAAACTTAGAGTCCCAGACGGGGCTTCAGCCAGGCCGCCATGCGGCCGATCGCCAAATCGGCCTGCGGCAGATTGCCCGCGCAGATTTGGAAGATGTGCTGCATTTCCGGGTAGATCTCGAGCTTCACTTCAACACCG
>CANFVX010000107.1 GCA_947450495.1 Gammaproteobacteria bacterium | reverse complement strand
GGGCCCAAGGCTTCCATCTTTTGCGATTGCTGAAGTTGCTTGAGGGTTTGCTCGTGCTGCTGCTCGGCCAGGTAACGATCGGTGACGTCGCGCACCAGCGCGAGGGTCCGGTCGGGGCCATAGGGCACCATGCGGAATTCGCGATGGCGCGAGCCAAGGCGCGGATGCTCGATAACGTAGTCACCCTGCACCATCCGCCCGGAGGACAGCACTTCGGCCTGCAGCGGGCCCAGTCTGCGCGCGACTTCCGGCGGCAGAATGTCGTTGAGATTGCGGCCGATGGCCCGCTCGGTCGGAAACCCCCAGTCTTCGGCGGACGACATATGGAGGTCGACTATCTGCCCTTCCAGGTCGAAGGCGGCCATCAAATCGGGCAGCGCGTTGAGCATCGCCCGATGCCGCACCTCGCTGCCGGCCAGCGCCAACTCAGCCACTTTTCGGGCGTGCACATCCAGATGGATGCCGCCGATTTCCAGCGGCGCGCCGTCCCGGCCCCGGCGGGTCACAAGGCTGCGATCCAGCACCCAGCGCCAGCTCTCGTCGGCCGTGCGCAGCCGGTATTCAAGCTCCCAGTGAACGATTTCGCCGCCCATCACCCGCGCCGTTTCCTGTAACAGCAAGGGCCTGTCATCCGGATGAATCAGCGCCAGCAAACTGGCCGGCGTGAGCTCGAGCGCGTCCTTTGCGTAACCCAGCATCGTCCACCACCGGCGATCGGCCTTGACCACACCGGATTGGAAATCCTGCACCACGGTGGCGACTTCGGCGCTGTCCAGCAGGCGCTCGGTGCGGGCGCGATTTTCCTGCAACGCCTGCTCGGTCTGCTTGATGCGCTGCTCGGTGAGGTTGTCGAGCGTGAGCAGCGCGCGGGTCTCACCGCTCTGGGTGACCACCTGGCGCAACTCGCCCCGGAAGTGGCCCATGCCGCGCCCGGTCTCCAAATTCGTTTCGAAGCGCAGCTGGGTCTGTTCACCGAGCTGGCGCGGCCACTGCTCGAGACCGCTGTCTGGTGGCAGCAGCGCGTTGAGCTTGTCCATCGGGTTATGCGCCGCGAGCTGGCGAAACGCCGGATTGCTGCTGATCAGCTGGCCATCGAGGGCATAAAGCCCAATGGTCAGCGTGTAGTCCGAAGCGAAGGCCAGCATTTCTTCGGCCGAGGGCTCGGGCTTGGCTTCGACAAACAGCACCTGACGCGCATCGGCCAATGCGAGGGCGTGATAGCTATGGCGGAAGCGACGCGTTTGGCCCTGAATGTCCAGCGTCAGCCACTGCGTGATTTTCTCGCCCGCCAGCACGCGCCGCAGGTAGTCGTTGACCAGCGAGTAGGTGGCTTCGGACTGCGTCGAGGCGATGTCGCGTTGCTGGAGAGCGGTAACGCTGTCGGCGCCCCAGACCAGAAGCCCTGCCGGATTGGCCCACAGGCACTGGCAGCGTTCGGCGTCGAACACCCACACCGGGGTGTCGAGATTGCGCAGGATGTCCAGCTTTTGGTCCAGCGCCGCCAGCACCGGCGCATCCGCCGGCGCGTCCGGCCGATAGCGCCGCGCGCTGCGCCAGGCGAGGTCGGACTGCGCGTCTCCCCGCGGACTCTCGCTCACGCCCGCCGCTCCCCCGGACACGCGGCGGCGACATGATGATGGAGGTCCAGAGAGCGCTCGGACATGCTGTGGTTCCTGGTGGAAGGCCCGTCACGGCGCGAGCCTGCGGCGACTATAGGTCGAAAACGAGCCAACGCCTAATGGCGCCCGCAGGCTTCTCGCCGCTCAGCCGCGCCTCGTTTTTAGTTTAGCGCGCGAGGCTGGCTGGCGTTGCAGGCGGCGTCTTATGCGGCGCATGCGGCACCCAGCCCACGGTGGCCATCATCACCGCAAAACCCAGCACGTAAGCGAGCGTGACGTGCCAGCCATGGCGCAACCATAAACCGGCCGAGCGCGCTTCGGGATAAAGGTTCGCCAGTGCCACGCCGGCGCTGGAGCCAAACCACAGCATGGACCCGCCAAAGCCTACGGCGTAAGCGAGTACTCCCCAGTCGTAGCCGCCCTGCTTGAGCGCGAGCGCGGTAAGCGGGATGTTGTCGAACACCGCCGACACAAAGCCCAAGCCAAGCGCCGTATGCCAGGAGGCGGTGGGCAGTTCTTCCACCGGCATCAGCGAGGCGGCCGTGACCAGCGACAGCAGAAAGACGGTGCCCATGGCGGTTTCGGGCAGCAGTTCCCAATCCGGACGCCGTAACTTCACCGTCAGCAGCAGCGCGAGCCACACCGCTGCGCCGAGCCAGGGGAAATCGCCCGCCTGCTCGGTGTAGTGGGTGTTCACCACGATATTGGTCGCCATCGCCGCCACCAGCATGAAGGCCACAATGAACAGGCGCCCCCAGTCCACATGGGTGTGGGCATGGGCATTTTTAAGGATGGGCGAGTAGCGCTGTTGCTGGATGGACGCCGGAATGCCGCACACCACCAGCGCCACCACGGCGGCCGCGTAGGCATGAAAGACATCGGCCGGCGCCACGCCGTCGATCCACATCATGGTGGTGGTGGTATCGCCCACCACGCTACCCGAACCGCCTGCGTTCGAAGCAGCAACAATCGCCGCCAGATAGCCAATGTGTACCCGCGCGCGAAACAACTGATGCGCCATCGCCCCGCCAATCAGGGCGGCGGCGATGTTGTCGAGAAAGCTCGAAATCACGAACACCATCACCAGCATCACAAAGCCGCCCTTCCAGTCGTCGGGCAGATATTTGGGCAGGATCACCGGCACATGGCTTTTCTCGAAATGGCGCGCCAGCAGCGCGAAACCCATGAGCAGGCCAAACAGATTGGCCAGCGTTACCCACTCGTGCTGCAGATGAGCGACGAGTCCCGGCACGCCGGGGCCGGCGTGAAAGCCGGTGAAAAGCAGTTTGTAGCCGATCAAGGTCGCCAGCCCGGTGAGCGCCACAGCGAGGGTGTGGTGATGCAAGACCGCCACCCCCAGCAAAGTCGCGGCAAAGAGCACAAATTCCAGCGGGATACCGAAAGGCGTTATCGGGGTCATCAGGGCAGGTCCTAAAGTTTGGGGCCGGACGCTCGTGTCGGGCGCACGCGGGCTTGGTTTCTGTCACCGGGCTTAGCGACTATCATGCCGCTTCCCCCGCTTTCCGGGTCTTTAAGGTTTGTGCTCATGACCGCAACCCGCGCGAACCCGCGCTCTGTGTTGGCCGGCGCTCGCGCCCTGCCGTTGGCGCTCACAATGGCGCTCGTCGCCTGCGGCAAAGCGCCGCCCGCCGGCGGCCCCGGCATGATGCCGTCCGCCCCCCCGCCTGTCACCGTAGCCGCGGCGATTGAGCGCGAAGTCGCCGAGGCCGACGAATTCGCCGGCCGCTTCGAGGCCACCCAGCACGTTGAACTGCGCGCGCGGGTGAACGGCTACCTGCAGGCCATTCATTTCACGCCGGGGGCCGAAGTCGCCGCCGGCACGCTGTTGTTCGAGATCGACCCCGCCCCCTTCGCGGCCCGTTTGGCCGAAGCAGAAGCCGCCGCCGGCAATACCCGCGCGCAGCTCGCGCTGGCCGAGCTGGAACTCGCCCGTCAACGCAAAATGCTGCCCACGCACGCTACGTCGCGGCGCGAGTTCGAGGCCGCGAACGCGGCGGTCGCCACGCTAGAGGCGGCGCTCAAGGCCGACGCCGCGCGCATCGACGCCGCCCGCGTTGATTTGAGCTACACCCGCATCACCGCGCCGGTGGCGGGTCGCATGGGGAAGGACGAACTCACCATCGGCAATCTCGTGCGCGGCGACGCGCCGGATTCGCCCCGCCTGAGCACGCTGGTGACACTCGACCCGATTTACGTCAGCTTCGAGGCTGATGAAGCCGCCTATCTGAAATACATCGGCAAGGACCGCAGCGGCGGCCTCAAGGTGCAGGTGGGTCTGGCCAACGAGGAGGGCACACCCCACGCCGCCACCCTCCAGTTCGTGGATAACCAGATCAATATGGCGAGCGGCACCGTTCGCCTGCGGGCGGAATTGCCCAATCCCGAACGGCGCTTCACGCCGGGCCTGTATGCCCGCGTGCGACTGGCCGGCGGCAGTGGCACCCGGCGGGTGGTGATGGTGCAGGACAGCGCGATCGGCACCGACCAAAGCAAACGCTTTGTGCTGGTGCTCGACGCCGATAAAAACGCCCAGTACCGCGAGATCAAACCCGGTCGGGCCATTGCGGGATTGCGCATGGTGGAAAGCGGGCTCAAGGCAGGCGAGCAAATCGTGATCGACGGCCTGCAGCGCGTGCGGCCCGGCTCGCCGGTGACGCCATCCGTGGTCGACATGGCGCCTGCCGACGCCTCTGCCGCGCCGGTGACCGCAGCCCCCACCGCCCAGGCGAAAGCCGCGCCGGCGACCGCGACCGCAGCGCCACCGTCCACCGACACCGCCAAGCCTGCCAGCAGCGAGCAGCCACCCACGCCCGCTGAAGCACCGAAGGCTGCCACCGAGACGCCGCCCAGCCCCACTCCGCCGCCAGCCCCAAGCGACGCTGTTCCCAGCGCCAAGGTGGCTGAAACCGCGCCAAGCAACGCCGCGCCGAATCCCTACTCCGCCGACTGGCTGCGTCAGCAAGCCCCCGAGAGCTATGCGCTGCAATTGCTCGCGGGCACTGACCGCCGGGGCAGCGAGCGCTTTCTGCAACGCCATGCGCTGACCGATAAAGCCGCCATTCTGGAAACCCGCCGCGCCGACAAACCCTGGTTCATCGTGGTGACCGGCCACTACCCGGATGCCGCACAGGCGCAGGCCGCCGTTGCCGAGTTAAGCCCCGAACTCCGCAAGGCAGTGCAGGCCTGGCCGCGCTCGGTGAAGGCGCTGGCCGCCTTGACGCATTGAGCACCCGATGAGTTTGTCTCGGACGTTTATTGACCGGCCGGTATTGGCGGCCGTGCTGTCGATCGGCATTTTTGTCGCCGGCCTCATGGCGCTGCCATTTTTGCCGGTTTCCGAATACCCGGACGTAGTGCCGCCGGCGGTGGTCGTCACCGCGACCTATCCGGGCGCCAATCCCAAGGTTATTGCCGAAACCGTCGCCGCGCCCATCGAGGAGCAGATCAACGGCGTGGAGAACATGCTGTATCTCTCGTCGCAGGCGACGACCGACGGCGTGTTGAACGTCACCGTCACCTTCAAAATTGGCACCGATCCGGACTTGGCCGAAACCCAGGTTCAGAACCGCGTGCAGCGCGCCTTGCCGCGCCTGCCGGCGGAAGTCCGCCAGATTGGCGTGATTACGCAGAAGCAGTCGCCCAACCTCACGATGGTGGTGCACCTGCTCTCCAGCGACTCCCGTTACGACGAGCTTTACTTGCGCAATTACGCGGTGCTGAACGTGCGCGACAAGCTCCGCCGCATACAGGGCATGGGGGATGTGCAGGTGTTTGGCGGCGGCGACTACGCGATGCGCGTGTGGTTGGACCCCACCAAACTCGCCGCGCGCGGCCTCACGGCGCCGGATGTGGTGGCCGCCATTCAGGAGCAAAACCAGCAGGTGGCGGCCGGTGTGATCGGCGCGCCGCCCGCGCCCGCGGACACCGAATTCCAGCTCTCGGTCAACACGCAGGGTCGGCTCACGACCGAGTCCGAGTTTGGCGAGATCATCCTGCGAACTTCCGCGGAGGGCGGGGTGCTACGTCTGCGCGATGTGGCGCGGATTGAGCTCGCGGCCAGCGATTATTCGACCCACAGCCTGCTCGACAACAAGCCGGCGGTCGCGCTCGGCGTGTTTCAGGCGCCGCTATCGAACGCCATCGACCTGTCGAATCAGGTCCGCGACATGATGGAAGACATGAAAAAGGACTTCCCGCAGGGCGTGAAGTACGAAATCGTCTACGACCCCACGCAGTTCGTGCGTCAATCCATCCGCGCTGTGATTGAGACCCTGATCGAAGCGGTGCTGCTGGTAGTGGCGGTGGTGATCGTGTTCCTCAAAACCTGGCGCGCGTCGATCATCCCGCTGGCCGCCGTGCCGGTGTCGATCATCGGTACTTTTGCGGTGATGGCGCTGTGCGGCTTCTCCATCAACACGCTGACGCTGTTCGGGCTGGTGCTGGCGATTGGGATCGTGGTGGACGACGCCATCGTGGTGGTGGAGAACGTCGAGCGAAACATCGAAATGGGACTCACGCCCAAGGCGGCAAGTTACCGGGCGATGCAGGAAGTCTCCGGGCCCATCGTCGCCATCGCACTCACGCTCTGCGCGGTGTTTGTGCCCATTGCCTTTATCAACGGCCTGACCGGGCAGTTCTTCCGCCAGTTCTCGCTGACGATTGCCATCTCCACCGTGATCTCCGCGCTGAACTCGCTCACGCTCTCGCCGGCGCTGGCGGCGCTGCTGCTGCGCGGACACGATGCCCCCAAAGACTGGCTGACGCGCGTGATGGACCGGCTGTTTGGCTGGTTTTTTCGGGGGTTCGATGCGGTTTTCCACCGCAGCGCCGGCGGCTATGCGTGGGTGGTCGCGCGCTTCATGCGAGTGAAATTCCTGCTGGTGCTGGTGTATCTGGGCCTGCTGTTCGCGACCTGGCAGGCCTTCATGAAAGTGCCCGGCGGCTTCATTCCGCCGCCGGACAAGCAGTACCTGATTGGCTTCGCGCAGCTGCCAGACGCCGCCTCGCTCGAGCGCACGGACAAAATTCTCAAGCGCATGACCGACATTGCGTTCAAGACGCCGGGCGTGAAAAACGTGGTGGGTTTCCCGGGCTTGTCGATTAACGGCTTCATGAATTCGTCGAACGCCGGGCTGCTGTTTATCAATCTTGATGACTTCGATAAGCGCACTACGCCGGCACTCTCCGCCGCCGCCATCGCCCAGAACCTGAACCAGCAGTACTTCGGCATTCAGGGCGCTTTTATTGCTTTCTTCACGCCGCCGCCGGTAGACGGCCTGGGCGCGATTGGCGGCTTCAAGCTGCAGCTGGAAGATCAGGCCGGGCTGGGTGACGCGGTGCTGTATCAGTCCTTGCAGGCGGCGCTGATGAAAGCCTGGCAAACGCCGCAGCTGGCGGGCGTGTTCTCCAGTTACCAGATCAACGTGCCGCAGTTGAACGCCGCCATCGACCGCGAAAAAGCCAAGCAGATGGGCGTCAATCTGAACGACCTTTTCGCGACCATGCAGATTTACCTCGGCTCGCTCTACGTCAACGACTTCAACCGCTTTGGCAAAACCTATCGCGTGGTGGTGCAGGCCGATGGCCAATATCGCCATCAGGCGGAAGACGTGGCCCAACTCAAGACCCGCAACGCGCAGGGCGAGATGGTGCCGCTCGGCACGCTGGTGAACATGCAGCCGTCCTTCGGCCCCGATCGCGCACTGCGCTACAACGCGTTTCCTTCAGCCGACATCAACGGGGCTGCGGCGCCCGGCGTGAGCTCGGGTGAGGCGCGCGAAAAAATGGAACAGATCCTGCGCGAGACTCTGCCGCGCGGCGTCACCTACGAGTGGACCGAACTGACCTATCAGGAAATTCTCGCGGGCAATTCGGCGGTGCTGGTCTACCCGTTGTGCGCGCTGCTGGTGATGCTGGTGCTGGCCGCGTTGTACGAAAGTTTCCGCCTGCCGCTCGCCATTATTCTCATCGTGCCGCTGTGTCTGCTGTTCGCGATTGGCGGGGTGATGTACACCGGCGGCGACAAAAACATCTTCACGCAGATCGCGCTGTTCGTGCTGATGGGTCTGGCGTGTAAAAACGCGATTCTTATTGTGGAGTTCGCCCGCGAGCGCGAACTCCACGACCCGTCCATCGGGCCGGTCAAAGCGGCGCTCGAAGCCTGCCGCATGCGCCTGCGGCCGATTCTCATGACCTCCATCGCCTTCATCATGGGCGTGCTGCCGCTGGTGCTCTCGCACGGCGCGGGCGCCGAGATGCGGCGTGCGATGGGCATCGCGGTGTTCTCCGGCATGGTCGGGGTAACGCTGTTCGGTCTCTTCCTCACCCCGGTGTTCTACGTGTTGCTGGCCAAACGCCCGAAGCCCGCTGCCGTAGTCCCACCGACTTCCGAGCCCGGCGTATGAACTGGCGCGTTATCAGCCTTGGCCTGCTCGCCAGCCTCAACGCCTGCTCGCTGGCGCCACCGCTGACCCCACCCACGGTCGACCTGCCCGCCGAGTGGCAGGAGGCGGTGCCGAGCGTCGACGGTCAATGGCAGGAAGCGGCGCCGGCCGAGGCCAGCGCGCGCGGCGCGTGGTGGGCGGCGTTTGGCGACACCACGCTGAACGCGCTGGTGACGGACGCCGGCGCGGCGAATCCCGATCTGATGGCCGCCGCTGCGCGACTCGAGCAAGCCCGCACGCTGGTCAACACCGCCGCCGCCGCGCGGCTGCCCCGGCTCGATTTCGGCGCCGGCGCGGCCGCTGGCAAGGCCGAGAACGTGGGCCCGCGAGCGCGCGAGGGCCGCGATCTCCCGGCCTACGAGCGCTATCACTTCGGGCTGTCTGCCAGTTATGAAATCGATCTCTTTGGTCGGGTGCGCGACAGCGTGCAGGCCGCGCGGGCCGATAGCGCGGCAGCCGAGGCGCTCTACCAATCCCTGCAGCTGGCGCTGCAGGCCGAGGTCGCCCGCACCTACTTCCTGCTGCGTCAGACGGACGCCGAACTCGGTGTGCTGACAGAAGCGGTGCAGCTGCGGCGCGACGCGGTGCGCCTGTTGAGCGCGCAGGTCAATGCGGGGGACATCAGCGACCTCGATCTGGCGCGGGCCGAAGCCGAACTTCAGGCCACCCGCACCGAGCAGATTGGACTCACCCGCACCCGCGCCGAACTGAGTCACGCGCTCGCCATTTTGCTCGGCAAGGCCCCGGCCAGTTTCAAATTGACGCCGGCGCCGCTGGCCACCCGGCCGCCGAGCGTGCCCGCAGGTTTGCCATCGACCCTGCTGGAGCGGCGTCCGGATATCGCCGCCGCCGAAAACCGACTGGCCGCCGCCAACGCCCGCATCGGGGTGGCCAAGGCCGCCTTCTATCCGGTGCTCAACCTGACCGCCGACGCGGGCTTTGCCTCGGGCGATATTGGTGAGCTGTTTTCATGGTCGGCCCGCACCTGGTCGCTCGGCCCGCTGGCCGGCGCGCTGCTCACAGCGCCGCTGTTTGACGGCGGACGCAATCGGGCCAATCTCAAGCGGGCCGAAGCGGCGCTGACGGAAGAAACTGCCCTGTACCGTCAAAGCGTGCTCCGCGCGGTCGGCGAAGTCGAAGACGCGCTGGTGGGTTTGCGCACGCTGGCCGAGCAAACCGATACGGTGGCCGCCACCCGCGACGCGGCCGAGCGCGCGCTCGGCATCGCCAGCCAGCGCTACGACGCCGGCGCGGTGGGCTATCTGGATGTGATCGACGCCCGCCGCCAGACGCTGGCCACCGCGCGTCAGCAGCAGCAACTGCAGGGCGCGCGTCTGCAAACCACGGTGGCCTTGATTCGTGCGCTGGGCGGTAGCTGGTAGCCGCTCATGGATAACGAGATTTACGTCCCGCAAATGAATCCCGGCGCCGTGCCGCCGCCGCCCAAAGAAGTCTTTGCCGTGATGGGCGAAGCGAATATCGAACGCATGCTCGAAGATTTTTATCTGGAGCTCGGCCGGGGCTCGCCCGAACTCCGCGCGCTGTTCCCGGAGGACATGGTGGCCGCGTCGCGCCGGTCGGCGGCGTTTTTTGTCGGTCTGCTGGGCGGCCCGCCGCGCTATCACGAGCGCCACGGCAATCCCATGATGCGCGCCCGCCATCTG
>CANFVX010000106.1 GCA_947450495.1 Gammaproteobacteria bacterium | reverse complement strand
TCCACCACCACCGAAGGCGTGCGCGCCGAGCGCGCCAAGCAATGGGGGCTGGTCGACCACATCGCCAAGCCGGCCCAATTCGCGCAGGCCGTGACTGAGAAAGCGCTGGCGCTCGCCGCCCAAAGCACGCGGAACGGTCACGGCCCAGGCATTACGCTCACGCCACTGCAGCGCGAAGCCGATGAGCACGGCCTGCACTACCGCTACGTGGATGTGGCGCTGAATCGCGGCGCGCGCACCGCCACGCTGACCCTGCGCGGCCCAGACAGCGAAGTCCCGCAGGATCTCGCCGGCATTCATGCCGCCGGTGCCGACTGGTGGCCGCTGGCGCTCGCGCGCGAACTCGACGACGCCATCCTCATGCTCCGCACCAACGATCTGGAAGTCGGCGCATGGGTGCTCAAGACCAGCGGCAATCAGGCGCAGGTGCTGGCCGCCGACGACACCCTGCTGCGTTTCCGCGACGATTGGCTGGTGAAGGAAACGCTGGGCATGCTGCGCCGGACCTTTGCCCGGCTGGATGTGTCCTCGCGCACGCTCTTCGCTCTTATTGACCGCGACTCCTGCTTTGCCGGCACGCTGGCGGAACTCGCCTTCGCCGCCGACCGCAGCTTCATGCTGATGCAGCCGGACGAACCGGAAACCGCGCCGCTGATCCATCTCTCAGCCATGAACTTCGGGCCGCTGCCGATGGTGAATCATCAAACCCGCCTGCTCACTCGCTTCTGCGGTGACGCCGCGCCCGTCGCCGCCGCCGAAGCGCGGATTGGCGAGGCGCTGGATGCCGACGCCGCGCTGGCGCTGGGACTGATTACTTTTGCCCCGGACGACATCGACTGGGATGACGAAGTGCGGCTCGCCATTGAAGAGCGCGCCAGCCTCTCGCCAGATGCGCTCACCGGCATGGAAGCCTCGCTGCGCTTTCCCGGCACTGAGACTATGGAGACCCGGATTTTCGGGCGGCTGTCGGCCTGGCAGAACTGGATTTTCATTCGCCCGAATGCGGTGGGCGAGCACGGTGCGCTGAAAGTCTTTGGCAGCGGCAGCAAAGCGCAATTTAACTGGGAGCGGGTGTAGTCCCGCCGCCCTTTCCGAACGTACACCCGACATCACTTCAGGCGCCCGCGAGGGCGCGAACCCTGCGAGGAAGCTTCAATGTCCAGCGTAAACCTGTCCGATCGCATCCCGAATAACGTCAACCTCTCCAACGACCGCACGCTGCAACGCGCGCTGGAACACTGGCAGCCGCGGTTTCTTAACTGGTGGGACGAAATGGGCCCGAACGAATTCGCGCACAACGACGCGTATCTGCGTACCGCGGTGGGCGTGGACGCCGAAGGCTGGGCCAGCTACGGCTACGTGAAAATGCCGGACTACCGCTGGGGCATCTTTCTGGCCGATCAGGATCCGGAGCGCAAAATCGGCTTTGGCGATTTTCAGGGACAGCCGGTGTGGCAGCAGGTGCCGGGCGAGTTTCGCTCGCAGTTCCGCCGCATCATCGTCACCCAAGGGGACACAGAACCGGCGTCCGTCGAACAGCAGCGCTTGCTCGGCTCGATTTGTCCCTCGCTTTACGACCTGCGCAATCTGTTTCAGGTGAACGTGGAAGAAGGCCGTCACCTGTGGGCGATGGTGTATCTGCTGCACGCCTACTTTGGCCGCGACGGTCGCGAGGAAGCGGAAGAACTGCTCTCGCGCCACTCGGGCGACGTCGACAAGCCGCGCATCCTCGGCACCTTTAACGAGTCGATCGACGACTG
This sequence comes from Gammaproteobacteria bacterium, assembly GCA_947450495.1. Taxonomy (GTDB): domain Bacteria; phylum Pseudomonadota; class Gammaproteobacteria. Next base: position 8,017 of record CANFVX010000106.1, on the reverse strand, counting down.
GATGTCCTTCTTCTGCTTTACCTATTTCACCGACCGCGACGGCAAATACCAGCTGAAAAGCCTCGCCGAATCTGCCTTCGATCCGCTCGCCAGAACCTGCCGCTTCATGCTGACCGAAGAAGCCCATCACATGTTTGTGGGTGAAACCGGTCTGGGCCGCGTGATTCGCCGAACGCTGGAAGTGATGAAGGAAACCGGCTCCGACGACCCGGCGGTGATTCGTCGCGCAGGCGCCATGGACCTGCCGCTCATCCAGCGCTACATCAACTTCTGGTTTACCTCCTCGCTGGATTTGTTTGGATCGGAAGTCTCCAGCAACGCGGCTTCCACGTTTGCCAACGGCATCAAGGGTCGACCGGACGAGAGCCTCTACAGCGACCATCTGGCGCTGAACGAAAGCTTTGAACTGGTCGTGCCGCAGGGCGAGAGTGGCGTTGGCACCGAAGAAATCCCCATGCGTAACGCGATGAACGAAGTGGCGCGCGTGGCCTATGTGAAGGACTGCGGCATGGGTCTGAAGCGCTGGAACATGATGATTCAGCGCGCCGGTCACGCGTTTGAGCTTGCGCTGCCTTCCACCCGTTTCCGCCGCGGCATCGGGGCTTGGGCCAACATTCCAACCGACCCCACCGGCAAGCGCATCAGCGCCGAAGAACACACCCGCCGCATGCCCGAGTGGGTGCCAACCGAAGCCGATCGCGCGCACGTGAAAAGCCTCATGCAGCGCGTGGTGGAGCCGGGCAAGATGGCGGCGTGGATCGCGCCGCCGGACCGTGGCATCAACAACCAGCCCTCGAGCTACGAGTACGTGAAGCTCTGATCTGCCGCCTGCACTCACCGTCCGGCGCTGGTCAGGACGGTGAGTGCAAAGCGCACTGTTCCGGCGCCGGCCATCGGCATCAGCGAGCGTCAGCGCGCCGCGATGGTGCTCAAGTTAGCGCCATCACCTCCGCCTCTCATGCGCTTCTTTCGCAGCGCACCATAGCCCGCTAAGCTCTCCTGCATCCTGACAGTTTCGGCGGAGATCACTGTGTCCATCCACGTCGCGTTGAACCATGTCTCGCGTTACACCTACGACCGCTTAGTCAATCTGGGACCGCAAATCCTGAGGCTCCGGCCAGCGCCTCACTGCCGAACCCGCATCCTCAGCTACTCGCTGCGCGTGACGCCGGCAGAGCACTTCATCCACTGGCAACAGGATCCGCAGTCCAACTATCTTGCGCGTCTGGTGTTCCCCGAACGCACGCGTGAACTCTGCGTGGAAGTGGACCTCGTCTGCGAGATGGCGGTGCTCAATCCCTTCGATTTTTTTCTCGAACCGCAGGCCGAGAATTTCCCGTTTGTTTACGACCAAACCTCGCTGCATGAACTCGCGCCTTACCTCATCAAAGAAGCGCCCGGCCCGCAGTTTCAGGCCTACCTTGACGGCGTCGATCTGAGCGAGCGGCGCACGATCGATTTCATCGTTGAACTGAACCAGCGCCTGCAGCAGGACATCAGCTATCTCATTCGGCTTGAACCCGGCGTGCAGACGCCCGAGCAAACGCTGACGCTGCGCTCCGGCTCGTGCCGTGATTCAAGCTGGCTGCTGGTGCAGTTGCTCCGCCATCTCGGGCTCGCGGCGCGCTTCTGCTCCGGCTATTTGCTCCAGCTCACGCCGGACGTAAAACCTTTGGACGGCCCCGCCGGACCGACCGAGGATTTCACCGATCTCCACGCCTGGTGCGAGGTCTATCTGCCGGGCGCCGGCTGGATTGGGCTAGACCCCACTTCAGGCCTGCTGGCCGGCGAAGGCCATATCCCGCTCGCCTGCACGCCTGAGCCACAGTCCGCCGCACCCGTGAGCGGCGGCGTGGATCAATGCGAAGTCGAGTTTTCGCACGAGATGCGCATCGAGCGGATTCACGAAGCACCGCGCGTTACCAAGCCCTATACCGACGCCCAGTGGGCACGAATGAAAGCGCTGGGGGCGGCGGTAGATATTGATTTAACCGCCCACGATGTGCGCCTGACCCAGGGCGGCGAGCCCACCTTCGTCGCCGATAGCGATCAGGAGGCGCCGGAGTGGAATACCGAGGCGATGGGTCCGACCAAGCGCCCACTCGGCGACGAACTACTGAGCAAGCTGCGTGCGCGCTATGCGCCGCAGGGGCTGGTGCATCTGGGTCAGGGCAAGTGGTATCCGGGCGAGCAGCTGCCGCGCTGGTCGATCAATCTCTTCTGGCGCGCCGATCAGGAGCCGCTCTGGCAAGCCAGTGAACTCCTCGCCCGCGACGGCACCGACTATGGCGCCCACAGCGCGCAAGGCGGGCGCTTTCTAGACGCCGTAGCGCAAGGTCTGGCGCTCTCATCGGAGCAGATTTTTCCCGCCTATGAAGATGTCTGGTATTACCTCTGGCGCGAGCGGCGCCTGCCGACCAACGTCGATCCGTTTGAGTCAGCACTCGACGACCCCATCGAGCGGGCGCGTTTGCGGCGGATATTCGAGCAAGGGCTGGCGCGTGTGGTGGGCCACGTGCTGCCGCTGGCCAAGAACGCTAACGGCTGGGAAAGCGGCTCGTGGTTTCTGCGCGATGAGCGCTGCTATCTGATCCCGGGCGATTCGCCGCTCGGCCTGCGCCTGCCGCTCGATTCGCTGCCATGGACCGCGCCGGGCGATCAGGAGACGCAGTACATGCGCGACCCGTCGCTGCCCACGCAGCCCCTGCCGGCCTACCGCGCCTATCGGGAAATGGCCCGCGAAACCACCGCTGCGCCCCGTCAGCAGCGCGGACCGGGTCTTAAGCCCGAGGAGGCGCCTACCGCCGGGCTCACGCTTCACGAATCCGCGCAAGGCATCGTGCGCACGGCGCTATGTGCCGAGGCGCGCGAAGGGCGTTTGCATCTCTTTATGCCGCCGCTGGCGCGGCTTGAGGACTATCTGGAACTGATCAGCGTGATCGAAGCTACTGCGGTGGCGATGAACGTGCCGGTGGTGATTGAAGGCTACGAGCCGCCGCGCGACCCGCGTCTGCGCCAGCTGCGGGTTACCCCCGATCCGGGCGTGCTGGAGGTCAACGTGCAACCGGCCGCGAGCTGGGATGAGCTGGTGGAGCACACCGAGTTTCTGTATCAGGCCGCGCATGAAACGCGCTTGCGGGGCGAGAAATTCATGCTCGACGGCCGCCACACGGGCACCGGCGGCGGCAATCATTTTGTGCTGGGCGGCGCGACGCCCAGCGACTCGCCGTTCTTGCGCCGACCCGACCTGCTGGCCAGCATGCTGGCCTACTGGCACAACCATCCGGCGCTGTCGTATCTCTTCTCGGGGCTGTTTATCGGGCCTACCAGTCAGGCGCCGCGCTTTGACGAAGCCCGCCACGAATCCACTTACGAGCTTGAGATCGCCATGCGCGAACTCACCCGCCAACAGGGTGAAATCGGCGCGCAGGTTGCACCCTGGCTGGTCGACCGCCTGTTCCGGAATCTGCTGGTCGACGTGACCGGCAACACCCATCGCGCCGAATTCTGCATCGACAAGCTCTACACGCCGGAAGGCATCACCGGACGGCTGGGCCTGCTGGAGCTACGCGCCTTTGAGATGCCGCCGCACGCGCAGATGAGCCTTGCCCAGCAGTTGCTGATGCGCTCGCTGGTCGCGCGCTTCTGGCAGCAGCCTTATCAGCCCCCCAAGCTGCAACGCTGGGGCACAGAACTGCACGATCGCTTCATGCTGCCGCACTTCGTGCAGGCCGATTTGCACGATGTGCTGCAGGAGCTCGGCGAGTTCGGCTACGCCTTCGACCCCGCGTGGTTCGCGCCGCATCTGGAATTCCGCTTCCCGCGCATTGGCGACTTCGCCGCGCGCAACGTGCAGGTAGAACTGCGCGGCGCGCTGGAGCCCTGGCATGTGCTGGGGGAAGAATCCGGCCCCGGTGGCACCGCACGCTATGTGGACTCCTCGCTGGAGCGTTTGCAGATTCTGGTTCGTGGCATGGTGGATGAACGCCACGTCATTACCTGCAACGGCCATACGGTCCCGTTGCATCCCACAGGCACCAACGGCGAGTTCGTGGCCGGCGTGCGCTATCGCGCCTGGCAGCCGCCGTCCTGTCTGCAGCCCACCATCGGCGCGCACGCGCCCTTGACCTTCGACTTGGTGGATACCTGGCAAAACCGCTCGCTGGGTGGTTGCCAATACCATGTGGCGCATCCGGGCGGTCGCAATTACACGACCTTCCCGGTGAATGCCTTCGAAGCCGAAGCCCGCCGACTGGCGCGCTTTTTCCGGATGGGGCACACGCCCGGTGGCTTGCAGGCAACGCCGGTGTCGCGCAGCGCCTACTATCCCTTCACGCTGGATCTGCGTCGGTCGGGGGGCTAGAGTCCGGCCTGATCCCGCCGAGGACTGTAAAGCATGCAGCCCGATCTTCCCGCCAATCCGGCGCCAACCCTAGCTCGCTATGATGAACTCATGGCGAGCCCCGGCACGCCGCGAGCCCATTGGCAGCGCTTTCACTCGGAACTTCAGGGCACCACCGGGCTGGAACTCGGGGACCGCATCGGTTTGGTCGAGCGCGCGATTCGCGACAGCGGGGTCACGTATAACGTTTATGCCGATCCGAAAGGCCTCGACCGGCCGTGGGATCTGGACGTCTTACCGCTCATTCTGCCGGCCACCGAATGGCAAACGCTCGCCGCCGGCATCGCGCAGCGCGCCACGCTGCTCAACGACGTCCTGAAAGACCTCTACGGCGCAGGACGCCTGCTCCGCGAGGGCCTGTTGCCGCCGGCGCTGGTGCTGGGCCATAGCGGCTTCCTCCGTCCCGCTGTCGGAACGCAGGCGCCCAATGGCATCTACCTGCACAGCTACGCGGCGGATCTCGCGCGCTCCCCCGATGGTCGCTGGTGGGTGCTGGCCGATCGCACGCAGGCGCCTTCGGGGGCCGGCTACGCGCTTGAAAACCGGCTGCTGGTCGCGCGCCTGTTTCCAGAACTGTTCCGTGAACTTGGCGTGCAGCGCATTACCGCCTACTTCAACACTCTGCGCGAATCCCTTCTCCACTCCGCGCCCGCCGGCAGCGAGCAGCCGCTGGCGGTGGTGCTGACTCCGGGGCCGTATAACGAAACCTATTTCGAGCACAGTTTTCTGGCCAGATTTCTCGGTTTTCCGCTGGTTGAAGGCGGCGATCTGGTGGTGCGCGAAGGCAAAGTTTGGCTGAAGACGCTGGAAGGCCTGCAACGGGTCCACACCATTCTGCGGCGACAGGACGACAGCTTTTGCGACCCGCTGGAGCTTCGCGCGGACTCGGCGCTCGGCGTGCCGGGGCTGATGGAATGCGCCCATCGCGGCACCGTGATGATTGCCAATGCGCTCGGCTCGGGCGTGCTGGAATCGGGCGCCCTGCTGGGCTATTTGCCCAAGCTCTGCCAAGCCCTGCACGGTGAGCCGCTGCGCCTGCCGTCCATCGCCACCTGGTGGTGCGGCGAGCCGGCCGCGCAGGCGGAAGCCCTGCGCAATATCGACCAGCTGGTGTTCAAGACCGCTGACCCTGGCCGCCCCTTTGAACCCGTGATCGGACAGGAACTGTCGAGCAGCGAACGGGAGGCGTTTATCGCGCGCGTTCGGGCCGAACCCGAGCGTTTTGTCGCGCAGGAACTGGTGCGGGTCTCACAGGCGCCAACGCTTACGCCGCGTCGCCCCGATCTGGTAGGCACGCGCCCCATCGGGCTGCGCGTGTTCGCCATCGCGACGCCAGACGGCTATCAGGTCATGCCCGGCGGCTTAACGCGCGTAGCGGCCGACGCCGACCCCCACGTGGTGTCGATGCAGCGCGGTGGCAGCGCCAAGGACACCTGGATTCTGGCCGGCAGCGCCGCGTCCGCGCTCCCGCCGGTGCCGGTGACGCCCGAGTTGCCGAGCGTGGCGGCGACGCGACGCCAGGTCATCATTGCCTCGCGCGTGGTGGAGAACCTGTTCTGGTACGGCCGCTATGCCGAGCGCTGCGACCATTTGGCGCGACTGCTCCGCACGGGGCTGAATGCCGCGCTCGACACCGAAGCTAATGAAGCGGCGGTGGCCCGCGTTGCCGAGGCGCTGGGGCTCACCATTGGCCGCGCGCAGCCGGCACGCGAATGGTCGACCGCCGCTACCGATGAGAATCGGCTTTACGGCTTGCCGAGCCAGCTGCGGCAACTCGGGCAGGTGGCCTTCAGCCTGCGCGAACGGATGTCGCTGGATAACTGGCAGGCGGTCAACCGGCTGGCGCAGGACGCGGTCATCGGCAAGCGCGTTTCACTGACGGAAACCCTGCTCTGGATTGACCGCGCCGTCTCGGGCCTGATGTCGCTCTCCGGCTTTGCGCTGGACGGCATGACCCGAGATTCCGGCTGGCGGTTTCTTTCCATCGGCCGCCGGCTGGAGCGGCTGTCGACCAGCGCGCTCACGCTGAGTCTGGCGATTGAGAAACCCGGTGACGGCCTTGGCTGGCTATTAGAACTGGCGGATTCGAGCGTGACCTACCGCGCGCGGTATACCACGCAGCCGGAGTGGGGTTCGCTGCTGGAGTTGTTGGTGTTTGATCAGGAAAACCCGCGCTCGCTGATGTTCCAGATGCAGGGCGTGCGCGACTACCTGCGAAAAATGCAGACCACGCTCCAGGCCGACTATGCGAGTCTGTGGAGCTCGCTGGTCGACAACACCATGGCGCTGGCGGCGACCCCGGGCTTGCCACCCAATCTGCACCGCCAGCTCCAGATAATCCGCACCACGGCCAGCACCTTCAGCGATACCCTGACCCAACAGGTCTTCAACCACACCGGCCTCAGCGCCCAGTCGCTTCTTAGCCGATGAGCACCCGCGTGCATTACCGCGTGACGCATCTCACGCACTACCGCTATACCGAACAAATCGTGCGTAGCCGCCACCTCGCACATCTCACGCCGCGCGTTACGCCGTGGCAGACGGTGCATGAGCACACGCTGACGATAAGCCCCGAGCCCCTCGAGTACTCGCTCAGCGACGACTATTTCGGCAATCCCGTGGCGCGTTTTGCGATGGGCACGCCGCATGAAGGCTTAAAGGTGGAAGCCACCACCACGGTCTGCGTGCACGCGCAGGCCGCCAACTGGCAGAGCCCGCTGCCCTGGGAAGCGGCGCTGATCAAAACCCCGGCATTGGCCGGGGTAGGACTCGACATTCAGCAGTTCTGTCTGCCCTCACCGAATGTGCCGCTGGTGCCCGGTGCGCACGCCTTTGCGCGCGAAACCTTGAGCACCGGCCGGCCGGTGGTGGAAGCGCTACTCGCCTTGACCAAGCGCATCAAGGCGGAGTTCATCTACGACCCTGCGGCAACGTCCATCACCTCTTCCGTTGACGACCTCCTGCGACGGCGGCGTGGGGTGTGCCAGGACTTCACGCATTTCATGTTGAGCGGCCTGCGCAGTCTGGGCTTTGCGGCGCGCTACATGAGTGGCTACGTGGCCCCGCTCTCCGGCACCGAAGCCAATCAGGGCGCGGGTGCGTCGCACGCCTGGGTCGCGGTCTACGTGCCCGGCTGCGGCTGGGTGGGCTGCGATCCCACCAACGGCAAGTTTGCCGATGATGAGTTCATCACACTGGCCTGGGGCCGCGACTTCACCGACGTCACACCGCTGCGCGGAATCATTCTTGCCCGTGGGCCACAGACGCTGCAGGTGAGCGTGGACGTCACACGCCTGAGTAGCCCATCCGACGCTTGACGCCAGCACGACCGATTGCGATAACGATGCCCATTCTGTGCGGGCGCATCATCGCGCGCACTGCCTAATTTTCGGAGGTTTTGCTCATGGCTGAAGGCACGTTCAAGCTCGGCGTTTTGAAACTCGGCTGCATCGGCGCCGCCCCCCTGCTCGATCTGCTGCTGGACGAACGGGCCGATCGGGAAGACCTCGAAGTACGCGCCTTTACCTGCGGCGCCAAGCTCGACCCCGAGTCTTGCACCGGCCCAACCAACGACCTTCTCGCCTGGCAACCTCAGCTGGTTGTGTTGGTCAGCCC